>LJCR01001753.1 GCA_001399705.1 Kouleothrix aurantiaca | reverse complement strand
CTGATAGGTATGTTGCTCCTTGGCGAAAAACGCGATGGCGGGCTCTATACACAGGAAGAAATTGAGATCGCGCGTGCCGCCGGCGAGCGCCTGATCGACGCTCAGGCGAGTGCGGCCATGGCGCGCCGCCTGATGGAATTGCAGCGCCAGCGCCTCGCCGAAAGCCAGGTGATCGACCAGCGCACCCGCCGTGTGTTACACGACGACGTGCTGCCGCAGTTGCACACCGCACTGCTCATGCTTCAGGCCGGCGGCGCGCAACCCGATGCCATTTCCCTGCTTTCCGACACGCACCGCCAGATCGCCAACCTGCTTCACACGCTTCCCCCAACAGCCACCCCCGAGCTTGCACGTCTTGGCCTGCTCAATGCCCTGCGACACGCAATCGAGAATGAGTTTGCAAGCGCATTCGATCAGGTCGACTGGCAGATCGAGCCAGCCACAGCCCACTTGGCCGAACGCCTCTCCCCCCTCGCAGCCGAAGTGTGCTTCTATGCAGCGCGCGAGGCCGTGCGCAATGCCGCTCGCTACGGTCGCCCCGGCACCAACACACGCCCCTTTCAGCTCACCGTTGCGGCATGCTGGCCCAACGGCCTGGAACTGACGATTAGCGACAATGGCGTTGGCATGGGGTTTGCCGCCACCTCCCAGGGAAGCGGCCAGGGTTTGGCGCTCCATAGCACGCTTATGGCCGTGATAGGCGGAACATTAACCGCGAGCAGCGCTCCAGGCGCTGGCACCCACATTACGCTCGCTCTGCCCAACGCAGCCGAAACCGAACCGGCGCAACCATTGACAAACTCGTTCGGTGGCGCTACATTCGCCGCATAGCGCAATATGCGCAATGACTACCCTTGCCAGCGTGAGTACACAAGCATGATCCAGGCACTTGTCTTCGACTTCGATGGACTTCTTGTGGATACTGAAACTCCAGCGCTGGAAAGCTGGCAGCAGATCTACGCTGAATATGGTTGCTCTCTATCGCTCGATGTATTTCAGCACGCACTTGGCACAAGCGATGGATTCAACGCGCTCGACCATCTGGAAGAGCTGCTTGGCCACCGTGTCGATCGTGCCGCAGTCGCGGCGCGTCGGCGCACGCTCAAAACAGAATTGAGCAAAAATCAGCCACTGCTCCCCGGCGTAGAATCAATCCTCACCGAAGCGCAAACTCTTGGCCTGGCTTGTGCTGTGGCCTCGAGTAGCGACCGTGGCTGGGTAGAGCGTTGGCTGAAATATCACAATATTCGGCACTTCTTCGCCTGCGTGCGCACCGCCGACGATGTTATACGCACAAAACCCGCTCCCGATCTTTTCCTCAGCGCAGCGACGTGCTTGAACATTACCCCACCGCACTGCCTTGTTTTCGAAGATTCGCCTAACGGTATTTTGGCTGCCCGCGCTGCAGGCATGCGCTGCGTCGTGATACCAGGCGCCGTCACCCAGCATCTCACCCTGCCGGCAGGGGATCTTGTCCTGCCAAGCCTCCACGCCATCCCTCTTGATGGGATTCTTGCGCATCTCGCATGATCAC
>LJCR01001750.1 GCA_001399705.1 Kouleothrix aurantiaca | reverse complement strand
GATGTCGTTCGCCGCGAACTAGCGGACGCCGCCCGCTGCAAGTCTGAGCAGGGAAGTCTGGTGACGAGATGGCGCCGCGTGCGCCCCACCGCCCCACCGCCCGCCGTACCACTGCCGCCGCCGACGCTCTACCGCCCAACCGGGACGCCACTCACGGCTGCTGAGCGCGCCGCGTGGGCCGTGAAGAACCGGCCGCAGATCGGAGCAGGGGTATGAGTGCCGAGCGCGAATCTCCACAGAGCCAGCGGTCACAATGGCGGATGGTGGAAGGCGGCGCGCCGGCTGCACTGCCTGCCGCCGTGGAGAGTGAGCAGGCCGTGTTGGGCAGCATCTTGCGCAACCGCGAAGCCTTAACGGCGGTTGCTTCCGTGCTGACGCCCGACGTGTTTTACCAGCAGCGCCACGCCGACATTTACCGCGCGATGCTCGATCTGCACGCCCGCCGCATGCCGCCCGATCTGCGCACCGTGGCCGAGGCGTTGCGCCAGGCCGGGACGCTCGACCGACTCGGCGGCCTGGCGTATCTGGCCGAGCTGGCCGATACACCCGTCACGTCCTACCACATCGACGCCTATGTCGCGCCCGTGATTGCGACTGCCCGCAAGCGCCGCCTGATTGCGGTTGGTGGGCAGATTGCTGCACTGGGCTACGGGGATCGGGGACCCGACGCGGCCGAAGCCGATGCCCAGGCGCTGCTGACTGCCGCCTCCCTCCAGACGCACGCCGACGACGTGCTGAGCGGCACCGACGCGACGTTGCGCAGTTGGGATCGCATGATGGGCGAACACGCGCCCACGACGATGACTGGCTGGAGTCGCCTCGACGACTGGACTGGCGGGTTGGCCGGCGGCGACCTGATGCTGATCGGCGCGCGGCCGGGTATGGGGAAGACCGCGCTGGCCATGTCGCTGATGCGGTACTTGTGCAAGAGCGGCCAGGCTGTGCCGCTGCTGTTTGCGCTTGAAATGTCGTCTGACCAGATTGTGCATCGCTTTGTGGCGATGGAGACCGGTGTGAGTGTGCAAGCGTTGCGCAAGGCGGTGGGGCTTGACGAGCGCACGTTGCAGCAGATTACCACGGCACACGGCGTCATTGGCTCCTGGCAGTGGGCGGTGTGCGACCGGAGCGATCTGTCGCCTGAGCGCGTGCGCGTCCGGACCGCGAAGCACATTGCCGAGCACCCTGAGACGGTGGTGATTGTGGACCATTTGGGCTTGCTTGGCATCGACGGCAAGCACGAAAACCGAACGCAGGATGTGGCGTCGATCAGTCTGGCGCTCAAGCGGCTGGCGCGCGAAAACAATATCCCGGTGATTGCGCTTTCGCAGCTCAATCGGGCGGCAGAGACCCGTGGCGATAAGGTGCCGCTGGCTGCCGATCTCCGCGATTCGGGCGCGCTGGAGCAGGACGCCGATGTGGTTGCGATGCTGTACCGCGAAGACTTTTACACCCCCACCCCCGATAATCGCGGGCGAGCCGAGCTGCACATCCGCAAGAACCGGCACGGCCCGACTGGCCCGGTGCATTTGCGCTTC
>LJCR01001752.1 GCA_001399705.1 Kouleothrix aurantiaca | reverse complement strand
GCTTTGGCGGCATGCTTGCGCTGGTGGGCGCGTTCGCCGCCACCCAGGCGGTTGCCGAGCGGCCAATTGTGGCGCGGCCGTGGGCGATTGCGATGGCGGGCGTGCTCGCGCTGGCAACGTTTCTGACACAATCGCGCGGGGCGCTGGGCGGGCTGGAGGTGGGCGTGCTGTATGTGGCGGCGCTGCGCTACCGCAAGCTGTGGTGGCCGGTGCTGGGCGGGGCTGTGCTGGTGCTGGTTGCCTACCTGGCCTTTGGCGTTGGCGCGAACTTCGTCACGCGCATCACCGAGGGCGTGCAGTTCCGCGACCAGGCCAACCAGATGCGGCTCAACGAATTTCAGAACGCGATTGAAATCATCCAGCGCTACCCGGTGTTTGGCATTGGCTTTGGCAAAAGCGGCCCGGATATCGACCTGGGCGTGGGTGTATCGAGTATTTATTTGGCGCTGGCCGAGCGCGTGGGCCTGGTGGGCCTGTTCTGGTTCCTGGGCCTGATGGCGGCGTTTTTTGCGCGCAGCCTGCCGGCCATGCGGCGGGCCTTTGCGCAGGCCCAGCCCGAGCGCGGCGCGGCGCTGCTGGGTTTACAGGCGGCGATTGCCGCTGCGCTTGCGGTTGGCCTGCTCGATCACTATTTCTTCAACATTGAATTCAGCCACATGGTGGCCTTGTTCTGGGGCACGATCGGGCTCGCGCTGGTGCTCGAAACGCTGCCCGAGCGCGCCTGAGCCTTTGCGGCGGCGCGCCGGCACCGTTGAGTGGAGGAAGTGCATTGATCCGTCCGAAGCCTTCAGCTAGCTCGTTTGGCGGGATGCTTACCCGCCGCTGGGTTGCGCTTGGCTATGCGACGTTCGCGCTGGCCCTGCTGGTGCTTGCGGCCATCCAGGTTGCTAACGCGGTTGGGCAGTTCCGCGTCGCCATTTTCCTGATTATTCTGGCGGTTGCTGGCCCGCTTACCGGGCTGATGCTCGGGCGCGGGCGGCGCATGCGGCACCGACCACTGGCCCTGACGCTGCTGGCCATCGACGGCGTGGCGGCGCTGGGTCTGATCGCCACCACCGGCGTCGCAAGCTCGCCCATGTGGGTGTCGCTGCTGCTGGTTTCTACCGCCACGCCGCTGCTGCTGCGCGGGCGCTGGGCGGCCCTGCTGATCGGTTCGGTGTGGCTGGTCGATGGCCTGTTCTTGCTGCAGGTGCCTGCCGAGGCGATTGTGCCGGCCGCGCTGACATGGGCGCTGCGGGCGGCCGGCGTGGGCCTGATCGGCGTGGTGCTGTACCGCGCGCTTTCGATTGAGGAAGGCGTGCGCCAGCGCTCGCAGCGCCGCGAGCAGGTGCTGCACGAGTTCCTCAAGGTGTCGAACCGGCTGCGCGTCACCAGCCAGCCGCAGCAGGTGCTGGAAGAAGTGGCCCAGGCGGTGCAGGCCAGCGGTAATTTCGACTGCGTGACGCTCAGCCATGTCGATTGGCACGCGGGAACTGTAACTATCACCATGGCGCTGGGCGCGAGCGGCCGGCGCTTCCGCGCGCTGGGAGGCCTGC
>LJCR01001749.1 GCA_001399705.1 Kouleothrix aurantiaca | reverse complement strand
AATGACGCCGACGCCGTTGTTTCCACAGTACTTCGCTATGCCGGTGAGCTTTTTGTACCTGCTGCTGATTTTTGCGTGGCAGGGTGCCGGGAACGCCACTGTGCGCAAAATCTTTCTGGCCGTGCTGGTGCTGTTTGCGGTGGCTGTCTATGCGCCAGAAGCGCTGCCGCTTATGAGCCGGGTGCGCGATCGCCAGCAGTGGAGCGGTGTGACAACACGGCGGGTGGCGAGCGACGTGCGCACCATTCTGCGCGAACACGGCCTCGACACGGGCCAGCCAGTGGCGACGCTCGCGCCGCTGTATGTGATGGAAGCGAACCTGCCGATCTACCCTGAGCTGGCGACCGGACCATTCCTCTACCGCGTTGGCGACCTGCTGACGCCCGAGCAGCGCGCGCGCTATGTTGGCACCTCGCCCGCAACGATTGGCGCGCTGCTTGATCGCAACCCGCCCGCCGCGATTCTGGTGAAGTTCGAATCGGAAGGCAAGCTCGACACACCGCTGATTGCCTACGCCACCAGCCACGGCTACCAGCGCATCGGCATCCCCAACAGCCGCGGCGAGCTGTACCTGCGCCCGCCTCAGTAGGCGGGGGTGCACAGAGTCGGCAGGAGGCAGGGAGCAGAACGCGCAAACCTAAACCTTCAAACCTGCAACTTGCAACCCAAAAATCTCCGTGCCTCTGTGCCTCCGTGGTGAATCTTCTGTCGCCACAAAACTTGCAATCGCATAGCCATTCCGCAACACATTCGCCTCCGTTCTGTCACCACCTCTTCATGATTTGTGCTAGCAGCCCGCGAAGCACAGGCGTACACTGTGGGCGGCGCGAAAAGACGCTGCGTAACCACTTGCCCTTTGCGCCACCAATTGCCATGCGTTCATTACTCAATCGCTACAACCCCACACTTTTTCTCGCGCTGGCGCTGGCGCTGGCCTACCACGGCGCGCTGCTGCTGATGGGCACGTACAAAGGCACCTACGATGCCTACGTGCATATTTTCTTTGCCGACCACTATGCGCGCGCCTGGTTCGATCACTGGGAGCCGCGCTGGTACACCGGCTTCCCGATGATCAGCTACCCGCCCGGCTCGCAGCAGTCGATTGCGCTGCTTTCGTACTTTGTGGGGCTGGAAAACGGCTTTGCGATTGTGGCGACCTTTGCGGTGCTGAACGTCACACTCGGCATCTACCGCTTTTCGAAGATTTGGGCGAGCGAAGAGGCGGCTGGCTATGCCGCGCTGCTCACAGTCTTCGCCTCGAACATTGCCGAAACGGTGCATGTATTCGGCCAGCTGCCAACGATGTTCTCGCTGGGCTTTTTGCTCAACGCGCTGCCGTTTGTGTACCGCTGGATGCGCGAAGGCAAGATTCGCTGGCTGATTACGGGCTGGCTGCTGAACGCGGCGACGACGGCCGGCCATCACGTTACAACGCTATTTGGCGCGGTGTTTTTTGTTGCGCCGGTGATCGGGCTGGCGATTGTCGAGGCGCTGCGCGAGCCGCTGCCCGACGAGCCGCCGCAGCACCCGGCCCG
>LJCR01000175.1 GCA_001399705.1 Kouleothrix aurantiaca | reverse complement strand
CGCTGGCCGCCACCACCTGGCGTTTATGCCATTTGGCGCGGGGCCGCGCAAGTGCATTGGCAACAACCTGGCCGAAATGGAAGGGCCGCTGGTGCTGGCCTATGGCGCGCAACGTTTCGACTTCCGCCTGGCGCCCGGCTACCAGCCCGAGCTGGAAGTGGCGATCACGCTGCGCCCGAAGCACGGCATGCCGATGAGCATTCACCCGCGTGGCGCGTAAGCGGGCAAGAAATCAACAGATTGCGCAGATTGCACAGCTCTTTGCAATCGCCCGATGATGGAAACCAGCGCGTGAGTTTGCGGCGCGAGCAGAAATTCTGCTCGCGCCTTTGCATTGTCACAGGCGCGCCGGCTGTCTCGTCAATTATGCGAGCCAATTGAAAGGAGCGAACCATGAATGTGTTTGTTGCCGGCGCCACGGGCGCGCTTGGGAAACAGCTTGTGCCACGATTGGTCGCCGCCGGGCACAGCGTGGTTGGAATGACGCGCACCGAGGCGAAGCGCGAGGCCCTGCGCGCCATGGGCGCGACGCCCGTGCTCGCCGACGCGCTCGACCGCGAGCAGGTCATGCGCGCCGTAGCAGAAGCGCGTCCCGACGCAATTATCCACGAGCTGACCGCTCTTTCGGGCCAGCTCGACATGCGCCACTTCGACCGCGCCTTCGCGCAGACCAACCGGCTGCGCACCGAGGGCACCGACAATCTGCTGGCTGCCGGGCGCGCGGCTGGCGTGCGGCGCTTTTTGGCGCAAAGCTACGCCGGCTGGCCCTATGCCCGCGTGGGCGCGCTGGTCAAGGGCGAAGATGAGCCATTCGACCCGAACCCGCCCGCGGCGGTGCGCGATGGCCTGGCCGCCCTGCGCCACCTTGAGGATGCGGTCACTGGCGCGGGTTGGGCCGAGGGCATTGTGCTGCGCTATGGCGGCTTCTACGGGCCGGGCACCTCGCTCGACGGGCCGGGCAGCGAGCACATGGAGGCGATTCGCAAGCGCATGTTCCCGCTGATCGGCGACGGCGGCGGGGTCTGGTCGTTTATCCATATCGCCGATGCGGCTGAGGCCACCTTGGCCGCGCTGGAACACGGGCGGCCCGGCATCTACAACATTGTGGACGACGAGCCGGCCCGCGCGGCGGAATGGCTGCCGGCGCTGGCACAGGCGATTGGCGCGAAGCCGCCCCGGCGCATGCCGCTCTGGCTGGGCCGGCTGCTGGGCGGCGAGGTGGTGACGATCATGATGACCGAGGTGCGCGGCGCGTCGAACGCCAAAGCCAGGCGCGAGCTTGGCTGGGCACCAAAGCATCCCAGCCTGACGGGCACATACGCGGAGCGGGCAGTATAGAAGAGGATCGATAATCCCCAGATGACGCAGATAACAGGCGGCTCGGGGTAAATACTGTGCACGCGCATCCTGAGTAGGCCGCAGGCCGTATCGAAGGGTGCGCTAAATGCACATCCTGAGTAGATTTCAAAGCGGCATTCCAAATCTGCGTAATCTGCGTCATCTGTGGATGATTGACTACTACGCCGGGGCAATCAGCGGCGCGCCTTCGGCTGGCTGGCGCGATGGTGAAAACGGCGCGGTTAGCAACACCTGCGTCGCCGCCGCGACCTGCCCCGCGTCGCCCAGCAAGCCCAGCAGATCGCCCGCCGCAAACACTGTGCTCGACTTTGGGTTGGCCAGCACGCGCCCTTCGCCCACCAGCCCGAGCACCGAGGCGCCAGTGTGGGCGCGCAGGTCGGTTTCGGCCAGCGTGCGCCCAACCAGCGGGCTGCTTGCCGGCAGCGCGTGCCATGCAATCTCCATCCCGCGCACTGTCGCCATCAGGTCGTCAAGCGTCTGCCGCTCGGCCGGCGTCGTGACAGTGATGTCGTAGGCGTCGTTGCGCACCGCGTCGGCGTAGCGCTGCACGTGCAGCTGCGGGTAGCCAAGCGCCAGCAGCGTATGGCGCAGCACTTCCAGCCCACCTTCCAGCTCGGGCTGAATGACATTCTGCGCCCCATAGCGCGCCAGCCGCCGCACACCCTCGCCCGTTGCAGCGCGCGCCACAATCGGAAGCTCGGGCGCAAGGTTCGCGCGCCGCCACTACCACCAGCTCGGCAGCCGTCTCATCGGGAATCGTCACCACCAGCGCGCGAGCGCGCCCCAGCCCGGCGTGCGTCAGCAGCTCGGAATTCGCCGCATCGCCAAACAGCGTGGGCGTGCCGGCGCGCTGGAATTCGGCTGCCCGCGCCGCATCGCGCTCGACCACCAGATGCGGCACTTTTAGCTCCTGCAAGACATGCACAATATGCTCGCCGACGCGGCCATAGCCCACCACCACAACATGATCTTCCAGGCCGTGCGTGTTCGGCGCGGGCATCGGCACGCTATGGTCGAGCCGCCGCCACAGCGCCGGCGCGCGCCTGAGCTGGCGCTCGGCCCAGGGAATGGCGCGGAACAGAAGCGGGTTTACCACAATCGCCAGCAGCGCGCTTGCGAGGATCAGGCCGTACTGCTCCTGCGAGAGCACGCCCAGCGCCACGCCCGACTGCCCAACAATAAATGAGAACTCGCCGATCTGACTCAGGCCAGCCGCCACCACCAGCATAGTATGCGCGGGCGCGGGCAGCACGAAGCCCAGCAGCAGCGTGAAGACCGCCTTGCCCACCACAATCAGCGCAGTGAGCGCCAGCACATGCCCGATGTTCGCCCACAGCGCGGCCGGGTTCACCAGCATGCCCACCGACACAAAGAACAGCACCGCGAAAATATCGCGGAACGGCAGAACTTCCGCGCCAACCTGGTGGCTCACATCCGACTCGCCGATCACCATGCCGGCCAGAAACGCGCCCAGCGCCAGCGACACACCAAAGAACTCGGTCGCGGCCAGGGCCGTGCCCAGCGCCAGCGCCACCACCGCCAGAATGAACAGCTCGCGCGAGCGGGTGTGCGCGATGCGCATCAGCAGCCAGGGCATCAGCTTTGCGCCAATCAGGAGCATCAGGCCGACGAAAATACCCGTTTGCAGGATGGCCCAGCCCGCGTTGAGCCAGGGGTTGCCCGCGCCACCGCCCAGCAGCGCCGGCAGCAGCACCAGAATCGCGATCGTCGCCAGGTCTTCCAGCACCAGCCAGCCAACCGCCACCTGGCCGTGCGAGCTATTCAGCAGCCCCTGGTCCACCAACCCGCGCAGCAGCACGACCGTGCTGGCGATTGAGATGGCCAGGCCCAGCACCAGCCCCGCACCAAGCGACCAGCCCCACAGCAGGGCCAGCCCCAGCCCGAGGCCAGTGGCGATCAGCATTTGCAGCAGCGCGCCGGGAATGGCGATCCGCCGCACGTTCCACAGGTCTTTCAGCGAAAAATGCAGGCCGACGCCAAACATCATGAAGATCACGCCCATCTCGGCGAGCTGGCTGATGTCTTCGGTGTCGCCGATGAAGCCGGGCGTGAACGGGCCAATCGCCAGCCCGCCCAGCAGGTAGCCCACCAGCGAGGGCAGGCCCAGCTTGCGCGCAAGGTAGCCGCCGGCAAAGGCCGCGATCAGCGCGGCGGTGATGTTGGTGAGTAATGCGAGGTTATGGTGCATGCTCCCCCTCCTTGTGTTTGCTCGTATTCAGGTGCGCCGATCGGCGCAGCATTCGTGGGGTTTAGGCGTGGCCACTGCCCAGCGCCGGCTGACTACTGCCCGCTGTTTTCCGCTTCGGCGGGCGGCGCGCAGGCCGCACCCAGCGCAAGGTCGGCGGCGTGAAGGTGCGCCTCGCTCAGCATTTCGGTTTTGCCGAGGTAGACCTTGTGCAGCTTGCAGTGGGCCTGCCGGTAGGCCACCCAGTACCACTGCCCGCGCTGCTTGCGTTCCTTGCGGGCAGTAAAGCCGCCCGCCGCGCCAGCAAAATGAAAACTGTGGTGTGTATCGTCGGCCAGCCAGGTGAACCATTCCGGGCTGCCGAGCGCAATAGCACCTGCGCCGTGCAGGTGCAGCGCGCCTCCTTCAACGCTTGGTGTTCTAGCGGACATCGCAGTGCCCTTAGCTCCAGTGCTTGAATTCTTAAAACTTACCCAACGGCAGTATAACCGATGTTGGGTAAGTTTGCAAGAGTACAAAGAAGCGGGCACAGAGCTTGCGCCCCATGCCCGCCGTACAAATCGTTTTCGTTGTAGTAGACGGTCAGTCGATTGAGTTACAGACGCCAACTGCATCCTGCCGACTGCATACTGATATAAACTCAGTGGCCTCTGTGTTCTCCGTGGCTCAAGAATTCCGGCCTACGCCTTCGGCGGCACGTTGTGGTTCTGGCAGAACATATTCTCCGGGTCGTAGCGCTGCTTCAGCTCAGCCAGGCGCGCGTAGTGCCCGGGCGAGAAACCCGCGCGCGTGCGCTCGGCGCCGTGGTCGCCATCGCCCAGCCAGCTCGGCAGCACGCCGCCGGTGGTGAAGGGCTGGATCGCTTCGTTCACAATCTGGGTGTTGTTCTTCGCCACAACCGCATGCTCGGGCGACATCATCACGCTCAGGGTTTGCATCAGGAAAGGCGCGTGGCGCTGGCTGAACGAGGTTGCGTGGTCGGGCACGCGCGTCATCGCGCCGCCGAGATGGCGGATTTCCAGCACCATTACCGGGGTCGCGCTGTCCGCGCCATTCACGGCAATCAGGGTATCAACCAGCTCGGGCGAAATGTCGCGCAGCATCGCGGTGCGCCGCCACACTGGCGTTGGCGTGGTCGGGTCGTTCGAGATACTCGCGCTCTGGCTGTAGGGCATCATCTGGAAGGTGTCGGCGAGCAAGCCTTCTACATTGCGCAGCGGCTGCATGAGGCGCGCGCCTTCTTCCGGGCCGCCCACAAACGCGCCGCGCACGGTGATGATCGCCCGGCCGCGCAGGAACGGCGGCAGGTCGGGCAGCGGCGGCATGCGTACCATCACAATCGAAGTCGTCAGCTCATCGGGCGCGGTTTCGGTGAGGGTGCGGTAGGCGTCGAACACCGCGCGCGCCTGCTCGACCGGGAAGAACATCGCGCCGCCATAGATGTGACCGACGGGGTGGAGCTTGAACTCCAGCGCGGTGACAATGCCGAAGTTCCCGCTTGCGCCGCGCAGCGCCCAGAACAGGTCGGCGTGCTCGTCGGCGCTGGCGCGCAGCAGCTGGCCGTCGGCCGTTACCAGCTCCACCGCAGTCACGCTATCGACGGCCGCGCCAAACTTGCGCAGCAGCCAGCCAAAGCCGCCA
Organism: Kouleothrix aurantiaca; assembly: GCA_001399705.1. Classification (GTDB taxonomy): domain Bacteria; phylum Chloroflexota; class Chloroflexia; order Chloroflexales; family Roseiflexaceae; genus Kouleothrix; species Kouleothrix aurantiaca. The sequence goes on along the minus strand of LJCR01000175.1, from coordinate 487 downwards.
AACAGGCTGTAGCCAACCACGCCCACCAGCGGCGACGAGCCATTCAGCGGGGCCAGGCCATGCTGGTGAGCGGCCTGCACCACCGCGCCCCAGCGCACGCCCGCCTCGACGCGCGCCGTCTGCGCGTTCGGGTCGATGCTAAAACCCTGCATGCGGCTGGTGTTGACGCGCAGCCCGCCCCGAAACGACGTGCCGAAGTTATGGCCAGTGGCGTGCACGCCAACCGGCAAGCCCTGCGCGCGGGCAAAGTTTACCGCTGCCACAACGTCGGCGGCCGATTCGGCCATTACAACCACGTCGGGCGTGATCGTGTCGGCCAGGCTAAAGCCGCTAACCGCGGCAGCGTACTCTTCGTGGGCGGGGGTATAGATGCGCCCGGGCAGGGCGATGCGCAGCGCCGCAAGCGCCAGATCATCAATAAACACTTCGTTAGGCGCAGTTGTATAAGGCATGGCCATGGTCTATAGCTCCCTATATGTACTAAGAT
>LJCR01001751.1 GCA_001399705.1 Kouleothrix aurantiaca | reverse complement strand
ACTCCCAGCACGCCAACAATGCCAAGCGAGGCAAGCAGCGGCAGGTACAGGCCCTGCGCGCCGGCCAGCGTGTCGGTGCCCGGCCCGGCCACCTTGCCGTGGTCGAACACCCAGCGTGCCACGCCCTGGTCGTGCAGATCGGGCGCGAAGACGGTGCGCTCGTTGACGCCCTCGCCCCACCAGCCGGCGCTGCGCCCCCACGGCTGGAGCTGCCCGCCGGTTGGCAGCAGAATGACGACCTGGCCGCCGAAGGTCTGCCCGATATTGCGCACCGCCGCGCGCAGCACTTTTTCCAGGCTGCGGTTGCTGGCGAACTCGCGGCTGAGCGCGTAAAGCGCGGAAACGCGCTGCTCGCGCTGCTCGGCGATCACGGCCTGGCCACGCAGCCGAACCGTCAGCGTGCTAATGGTCAATGCGACCAGCAGCATCACCGCGAAGGTGATCGCATACTCCACATCCGAGACAGCAAAGGTGAAAAAGGGCGGCACAAAGAAGAAATCGAACGCGGCGACGCTGAGCACGGCTGCTAGGATCGACGGGCCGCGCCCGAAGCGCGCCGCCACCAGCACCACGGCGATCAGGTAGACCATGACAAGGTTGGCGGGCGCGACGTAGGGCGCGAGCGGCCAGGCCAGCGCCGTGGCAACGCCGACGGCAAATGGCCCCCAGACGTAGCTAGCGTTGCTGCTGGTGCGCTCGATCTGGAAGCGCGGGCCTTCGGCGGGTGCGTCGCCCTGCTCGCCGGTGATGACATAGATGTCGATGTCGCCGCTTGCGCGCACCAGCTCATCCACCGTCGAGCCGAGCAGGATATCTTGCCAGCGCGGGCGGGCCGGCTTGCCAACGACGATCTTGGAGACGTTCCGCGAGCGCGCGTAGGCCAGCACGGCTTCGCTGATATGCGGACCGCTGGGCGTGACGGTTTCGGCGCCGAGCTGGTCGGCCAGGCGCAGCGTTTGAGCCACGCGCTCGCGCTCCGCTTCGGGCAGGCGCGCCGTGGCGGCGTTCTCGACTGTCACGACGATCCATTCGGCGCGGAGGCCGGCGGCCATGCGGCGCGCGGCGCGCACCAGCCGGTCGTTCTGCGCGCCCGGCCCGACGCTCACCAGAATGCGCCCGGCGGCCGGCCAGGTCTGCGGGATGGCGTGCGCCTGGCGGTAGCCGCGCCTCTGCGCGTCGACGCGGTCGGCGGTGCGGCGCAGGGCCAGCTCGCGCAGCGCGATCAGGTTGCCTTTGCGGAAGAAGTTCTGCAGCGCGTGCTCGGCCTGCTGCGGGATGTAAACCTTGCCTTCCTTCAGGCGCTGCAGCAGGTCGTCGGGCGTCAGGTCGATCAGCTCCACGTCGTCGGCCTGCTCGACCACGCGGTCGGGCACGGTTTCGCGCACCAGCACGCCGGTGATCTGGGCGACCACGTCGTTCAGGCTTTCGATGTGCTGCACGTTGACGGTGGTGTACACATCCACGCCGGCGTCCAGCAGCTCCTCGACATCCTGCCAGCGCTTGGGGTGGCGCGACTCGGGCGCGTTCGTGTGCGC
>LJCR01001748.1 GCA_001399705.1 Kouleothrix aurantiaca | reverse complement strand
AATCGAGCTCGGCCGCATAGCGTTCTTCGTCGGTCATCTCGCGGGCGGGCGGGGGCGGGGGCACGCTGGCAGACGACACCGGGGCGGCGATCGTGGGCGCGGAGGCGTCGGCATCGGCCAGCTTGGTCGTCGGCTTGACGCCCATGGCCTGTAAACCCTTTACCGCCATCTCATTCGTCGGGTCAAGCTCGACCACGCGCTCCAGGGCGGCGCGGCGCTGATCGGGCCCATCGGCGACACCAGCCAGCCACAGCCAGGCTTGCACATTGCCAGGATCCTGGCGCGTCAGCAGGCCGAATAAATTGCGCGCTTCCTCGCGGTTACCCTCGCGCGCGGCCTCGATCCCAAGCTGAAGGATCGTATCGGACTCCGCCATGCGAAGCTCCTTCCTTGTGCGTCCCGCAGCCGGGCCGCCATGGTGCGATCACGTATCCGGGAAAAGTGCAAGGTGCTGTTTCACAGCAGAATGCGGTTAATCGCGGCTATTCTACCACAGCACTCTATTACGGTCAACAGTCATATTTTACACTTGCGCGCCAGCAAGGGATGCAGCACGCCCATGACTTGCGAAAGTGTAATGGCTTACAAGTGGCGTGCTGATCGCGCGGCGGGCAGTGCGACAAACTATCGCCAACGCGCGATTCGTGGTACCATGCGGGCGCTTTTGCGCAATGGGGCGCATGCTCATCGAAGAGATCTATTCGCACAAGGAGGCGAGGCATGGCAGTGGTCGATTCACCTGACCAAATCGGCACCGTAGATATTCATGATTCTATTCTGGAAACCATTGGCAACACGCCACTGGTGCGCCTGAACAAGGTTGCGCGCGGCATCCGCCCAACGCTTCTCGCCAAGGCCGAGTTTATGAACCCGGGCGGCAGCGTGAAGGATCGCATAGGCCTGGCGATGATCGAGGCCGCCGAGCGCGAAGGCCGGCTCAAGCCCGGCGGCACAATCGTGGAAGGCACCAGCGGCAATACCGGCGTTGGGCTTGCAATCGCGGCGGCGATTAAAGGCTACAAGTGCGTGTTCGTAATGCCCGACAAAATGAGCGACGAGAAGATCCGCCAGCTGCGCGCATTTGGCGCGCGTGTGGTGATCACGCCCACCGCCGTCGAGCCGGATGACCCGCGCTCGTATTATTCCGTCTCGCGCCGGCTTTCCGAAGAAACGCCCAACGCCATTCTGGCCGGCCAGTACTGGAACCCCGCCAACCCCGAGGCGCACTACCGCAGCACCGGCCCCGAGCTGTGGCGGCAGACCGGCGGGCGCATCAAGGCGTTTATTGCGGGCATGGGCACCGGCGGCACGATCAGCGGCACCGCACGCTACCTGAAAGAGCAGAACCCGGCGATCAAGGTCGTTGGCGTCGACCCGGTCGGCTCGCTGCTGCAGCACTACTTCCAGACGCGCGAGCTCGGCCCGGCGCACTCCTACAAAGTCGAGGGCGTGGGCGAAGATTTCCTGCCCAGCACGCTCGATTTCGACATGATCGACGATGTGGTGCAGGTGAACGACCGCGAATCGCTTACGATG
>LJCR01001747.1 GCA_001399705.1 Kouleothrix aurantiaca | reverse complement strand
CTTTGAGATCGAGCGGCACAGCGCCGCTCTCGCCGCCCGCCTGCCCGATGCGCAGCGCGCGCAGCTCTGGTACGAAGGCGCTGCGTTCCCGCGCGAGCGGGTGATTGCCTATGCCCTGGCCGAGGAATATACCACCCCGCCAAAGCCGCTTGCCAGCCTCACCGAGCGCGAGCGCGAGGTTGCGGCATTGATCGCAGCCGGCGCCAGCAACCAGGCGATTGCCGAAACACTCGTCATCAGCGAGCGCACTGTGGAGCGCCACGTGGCGAATATGTTCGCCAAACTCGATGTCGGTTCGCGCACCCGCATTGCCGTGCTGGCAGCAGAAGCAGGGCTTGGCCACGCCTGACGACTCCGCCCCGGCTCAAGAAAAGAGCCGCAAAGTACCTGCCCACGCAGCACAAACGCACGGCTGACCGCTGCCCTTGAACGCCAAGCGGATATGCTTGCCCAACATGGGTGTTTCCCCCGATGTTGCCCGCCGCCATTTCGGCTACACTCGTTTCTGAAATAGAGCAGTGCAGAGCTACGGAGAAACCCATGACCGCTGAAACAAATATCACCGTCTTTCGCCGCGTGATCGAAGAAGGCTTCAACCGGGGCAATCTCGCGGCGCTGGATGAGTGCTACACCCCAAGCTTCGCCGAGCATCAGTTCGACATGCCCGCAACCCTGGCAGGGCTTAAAGGAACGATCGCTTACCTGCGCTCAACCTTTGCGCCGTTCAGCCTCACCATTGAAGACATAGCTGCCGACGGCGACAAGGTGTGGGCGCGCATGATTGGGCGCGGCACCGACAGCGCTGGCCTGATGGGCCGCCTGCCAAGCGGCAAAACGTTTGCGATCACGGTGTTCGATACCTGCCGCTTTGAGCATGGCAAAATCGTCGAGCACTGGGGTGTGCCCGACCGCTTCCACCAGATGATGCAGCTTGGCCTGCTGCCCCAGCCAGCCGAATGATTACAAAGGAGCACTGAAATGACAGATACTGCTGTGCCAGCCGCCACTAGCGACAACGCCGGCGTGCGCTTCCCACCGCCATTTCTCTATGTGATCGTATTCGGCATTGCGCTGCTGCTGAACTGGCTCGTGCCGCTGGCCACCCTGCCGCTGACGTTTGGCCGCGTGGCTGCGCTGGCCTTGGTGCTGGCCGGCGTGCTGCTGATGATCTGGAGCAATGTGCTGTTTCGGCGGGCGCACACCAGCCTGGTGCCCGTGAAGCCAAGCAGTGCGCTGGTCACCGATGGCGTCTACCGGCTGACGCGCAACCCAATGTACCTGGGCTTGCTGCTGGTATATCTGGCCGCCGCGCTCTGGTTCAGTATAATCTGGGCGCTGATTCTGGCACCGCTGCTGGTAGTGGCGATGCAGCGGATGGTGATTGGAAAAGAAGAGCGCTATCTTGAACGGCGCTTCGGCGACGAATACCGCCAGTATCGCGCGCAGGTGCGGCGCTGGATCTGATCTTCAGTTGCGCTTATGGCTTTGTGGTGCGGTACGTGGCATTGCTGCGCACCGCACCACAAAGCCATAAGCG
>LJCR01001746.1 GCA_001399705.1 Kouleothrix aurantiaca | reverse complement strand
CCCCTGCGCGGCTTGAGCGGCACCTGGCGCGTGGCGAAGTGCGCGCGCTGGCGGGCGAGCCAGCCTGGGCGATCGTAACGCCGCGCGAGCGTGGCTGGGAATTAGCGCACATCGAGGGCGAGCCGGAGGCAATGGCGCGCCTGTGCGCCGACCTGCGCGGCACAGCTGAGGCAAGCAGCAACGAAGAATACCTGATCGCACTGCTGCCGCCCGACACCGCGGCGGCGCAGGCGCTCGCGCCGGCCGGCTTTGGCGCGCCAACCGACCCGATGCGCGTTTACACACTCGAATTCGCGCCCACGCCATAAAAGGCGCGCACCGCGTCGTCGAAGCTGCGGCGCTCGCCCAGCGCATCGACCAGCCAGTCGGGCGTGACGCAGGTATAGCCAAAGCGATCGAAAAACGCAAAGAAGGAAAAAAAGCCGCCCAGCTCGGGCAGCACCGGCTTCGCCAGCAATCCGCCGAGCTTCAGGCCGAAACGCGGCGCAGGCACAATCGTCACGCGCCGCCCAGTAATCGCCGCGATGCGCGTATATGCCTGCCGGTAATTCAAATCTTCCGGCCCGCCAACCGGCACAATCTGGTTCAGCGCCTCGCTATGCTCAAGCGACAGTGCCACCGTGCGCGCAACATCGCGCACCGCCACAAACGAATGCGCGCCACGCCCGCTGCCCATCGTCATGCCAATGCCAGCCGTTTCGATAAAGCGTTTGAACGGCGCAAAGCCATCGTCAAAGGTTTCCTGAAACGAAGAAGGGCGCACAATTGTATAGGGGATGCCGCTGGCCTGCAGCACCTGCTCGGCAGCAAACTTGTACGCCAGCTGTGGCACGAATGCCGCGCCCACATCGGCCCGCAACGCCGACACAAACACAAAGCGCGGCACGCCCGCCGCTCGCGCCATATCAATCAGCCGCTGCGTCGCCGCGCCATCGATCTCGCGCAGCGGGCTCTTTGGCTTCAGCGGGTCGCCCTGTGCCGTGGTAATCACCACCGGGGCATCGCGCAGCGCGCGCTTCACCGCCCGCGCATCGCGCAGATCGCCGGCCTCCAGCGACGCGCCCAGCGCGCTGAGCTTCGCGGCATGGCGGCCACTGCGCACGAGCGCGCGCACAGCATGGCCGCGCTGCGCCAGCTCCTCAGCGATTGCGCCGCCCAACAAACCGGTGCCGCCAATCAGCAGAACTGTTGCCATAGATGTAGCTACATTCGTATAACTGGATTAAATGCGAACCGCGAAAACTCACAGTGTCGGGCTGAAACTGCCTGACTTTCGCCTGCTTCCTAGCCATCTCAGTGGTCTCGAAAGAATACTTCCACAATCGGACTGCCATCTACCAGATCCTCAACAGAGTCCACCTGATCGCGATACCATTGCGTTTCTGGGGCACTCATCAAATACCGGCGATCGTGCGGGTCGGTAATTTCCACGGCTCGCGCTGGCAATTCAACTTGCATTGATTCTTTCAGACAAAAGGTAAACTCAGGGTGCGCCCTCAAGTTTGCCAGCCAATCCCTCGGAGTATATCGGCCTCGAT
>LJCR01001745.1 GCA_001399705.1 Kouleothrix aurantiaca | reverse complement strand
ACGATCTGGGCGCGCTCGGCGAGACGTTTGGCTGTGCGTTTGTGTTTCGGGCTGCCGAGGGCTATTTTCTCGCCAGTCTGGGCACCCTGACGCTGCTCGACCTGGCCGATGATGGGCTGGCGGCGCTGGCGCTGGTGGCACCCGCCATTCGCGCGGGCGCGCTGCCGCAAACCCAGCCGCTGCTGCGCCTGCAAGAGCGCCTACATGCCTTGCTGCCGCCGGCGCAGCGTGTGCAGCTGGCCGCGAGCGACCCGGGCCTGCGGCTGGATCTGCCCGTGGCGCGTGGCAGCTCGGTTGGCCGGCTGATTACACGGCTGCACCCGGCCCTGGGCAAGCGCGAAGTGTCATTCCAGTACCGCAGCCCGTACACCAGCGCCGAAACGCTGGAAAGCCACCGCGTTGCGCCGTATGAACTGGTGCAGCGCGACGGCATGACCTACCTGGAGGCGCACTGCCTGGAGGCGAGCCTGCCCAAGCTGCACGGGCGCACGATTTTCTATCGTCTGGACCGGATTGTGGCAAACTCGCTGCGCCGGCTGCCGCAGCAATTGCCGCCGGTGCGGCACGCGCGGCGGAACTACCAGCTGCGCTACTGGGTGGGGCCGCAGGCGGCGCGGCGGCAGGATCTGCTGCTGTGGTTCGACGGAAGCACGTGCAGCTATGCCGACGACGGCAGCGCGCTGGTGGAGGCGTGCATCAGCGATTTGTGGCAGGCGCGGCAGGTGCTGCTGCGCTACCGCGAACACTGCCGGGTGCTCGAACCGCCCGAGCTGGTGGACATGATGCGCGAAAGCATTGCCGCGCTGGCGGCGGTGTATGCGCCGGAAGCGGGTGGCGAGCTATAGCGCAGAATAGCGGATTTCTGGCACGTGGGACTTGACGAGGAACGAATGACTCACTATACTGAACAAATCGCACAGTATCCATCCAATCTGGCCAAATTCGCGGAACGGCTTCAGCACTGTGGTCAGTCGTTGGACGCGCAGAGCGCATCAGAAAGCCGAATATGCGAAGGGCGGTGATACGACGGAGTGCACACCAATGCCCCGCTCTGAAGGGGTTTGAAACTCGACGATTGGATCGCACTTGGGAGCGGCGGGCGCAGGTGCACACCAATGCCCCGCTCTGAAGGGGTTTGAAACACGTCCAACAGGACTAGATCCGGATCCAGCCGAAGCGTGCACACCAATGCCCCGCTCTGAAGGGGTTTGAAACGACGCCCTTCTGGTTGCCGCCGTCAAGCAGCGCCGGGGTGCACACCAATGCCCCGCTCTGAAGGGGTTTGAAACTAGACAGTGGGGATAAGGATTGAACCCCCATACGTGTGCACACCAATGCCCCGCTCTGAAGGGGTTTGAAACGTGTGTATGTACACACTCACCGGTCCTCTCCTTACGAGTGCACACCAATGCCCCGCTCTGAAGGGGTTTGAAACATTCAAGCCCAAGAGCTGCCAACAACATGTCAGCATTTGTGCACACCAATGCCCCGCTCTGAAGGGGTTTGAAACAGGCAGCCTACGGTATGGCCAGTTCATCT
>LJCR01001744.1 GCA_001399705.1 Kouleothrix aurantiaca | reverse complement strand
CCCAAACCCACCACGGTCGAGGGCTGGATCGCCGCTGCCGAGGCGGTGCGCGACCGCCCGCGCCAGGATACTCCGCCCGCGATGGCGGCGTAGTGCGCGAGGAGACGACCCACAGATTGCGTAGATGACACAGATGTGGTTTTCTGGAGCGAAAGCGTATCTGTAGAATCGCATTATCTGGCTCGCCACAAAATAACCAAGGGCGCGAAGATGAAAGTGCTTCGCGCCCTCCGTTCTTGATTCTCAGTTCTTGGTTCTGCGGTTCTGGGATTTTACGCCTCCCACTCCACCTGCACCTGATCGCTCCACAGGCCCAGAAACGCGCCGCCGCAGCGCACCCAGCCGGCCTGCACGCGCCCTTGCGCGTCGCTGACACGCACGTAGTACACCGTCTGGCCCTTGCTGGTGCGCCAGAAAAATGGCCCGCGAAACCATGTGCGCGGCTCGCTCGACAGCAACTGGAAGCCCTCGTGCTGCGCCCAACGCTCGATCAGCTCATCCGAGCGCGCCCGCGACCACGCCCACGACGCAAAAACCACGCCGGCCCCAATGACGATGTAGAGAAGAATCAGCCCTTCGTAGTTCATTGCACGCTCCTTTCAACGCCCATACCCTGATCTACGCACTGGCTGCCACGGCGTTGCGCCGCTCTTGCAGGAGATTACTGGCCTGCTTCGTGCTGCGGTGTTGGGCAGAAACGCCAGACAGGAGCCACCAAAATTGCGGGTACTCGTTTCGTTATTGCTATTGTTGGCGCTGGCCGCGTGCCAACCCCGGGCCGGCACGCCCGCCGCGCCAACGGCCTCGCTGCCCACCCTGCCAGGACCGAGTGCAGCACCCACGGAACGACCAAGCCCCATTCCCGCTGCGCCAAGTGCGGCGCCAGCTGCTACTGCCGCGCCCCCGCCTGAGCCAACACACCTGCCGGCCGCCGAGCCAGCTTTTTCCTACCCAATTGGTGTGGCTGGGCGACCGCTCGGCGATGGCTTCATCATCCGGCACGGCTTTGGCACCGAGAATACCTGGTATAACCCTGGATACTGGCATACCGGCGAGGATTGGTACGTCCAGGAGGGCGACACGGCTGGCGCGAATGTCTACGCGATTGCGGCCGGCGAGGTGGTGTATGCCGGCGCGAACTATCCCGGGCGCGTGGTGCTGGTGCGGCACAGCGACGATCTGGTGTCGATGTACGGCCACCTCGACCCCGCGCTGAGCGTGCGCGTGGGCGACACGGTGGCGCGCGGCGCGCTGCTTGGCGGGGTGCTGCGGCGCGGCGACGCTGTGCCGAACCACCTGCATTTCGAGCTGCGCACGTTTGTCACCACCGGCGCGGTGAACGGCGACGCGCCGCGCTACGCCTTCCGCTGCGGCCCGAACTGCCCGCCCGGCCCCGGCTACTGGCCAATCGAAGCGCCCGATCTGCCCGCTGCGCTGGGCTGGCGCAACCCGGTTCACACGATTGCCCGGCGCATGCTGCCCGCCGGCGACAGCGGCGAAGCGATTATCGCCAGCCAACCAATATCCGCCCGCCTCACGCTC
>LJCR01001742.1 GCA_001399705.1 Kouleothrix aurantiaca | reverse complement strand
GAAGAAGACACGATCTCGCTCACCAATATGCCGCGCCTGCGCGAGCTGATGGCCGGCAAATCGTAGCGCCGTAAGCAGCTGTTCCGAAAGCTGTAATACTTTTCACTTGCACCGCTTGCGACGGATCGTGTACAATGGCGCCGATTTAGGCCGTTTCCGTGCGGCCCCAGCTAACGCGGCGGCCAGCGCCCACGCCGGCCACGCACGATTCACCAATCACCATGTCTGTTGCTGAACTGCCCCCACCAGCCGCGCCGCTGCGCGCAACGCCCACGCCTGCTGCTGCGCAACGGGCGCGTTTCGCCCCAACCTACGAGCAGCTTGCCTATGCTGGCCTGCTGATCTTTGCGCTGCTGATTCGGCTGTGGGGGCTGGGCGACCGCTCGCTGCACCACGACGAAACGCTTCACGCCGCGTATTCCTGGCAGGTTTACACTGGCCAGGGCTTTATTCACGACCCGCTGCTGCACGGCCCGTTTCTGTACCATATCGTCGCGCTGATGTATTTTTTGTTCGGCGATAGCGACTTCACGGCGCGGCTGAGCGTGGCGCTGTTTGGAACCGCGCTGGTGGGGCTGCCTTTCCTGATCCGCCGCGAGCTGGGCCGCAGCGCCGCCCTGATGGCCGCCTTCTACCTGGCAATCTCGCCGGTGTTCCTGTATATCAGCCGCTTCATCCGCCACGATATGTACAGCGTGGCGTTTGAGCTGCTGACGATCATCAGCATTGTGCGCTACGCAAGCACGCGCCAGGCGCGCTGGCTGTATATTGGCGCGGCCGCGCTAGGCCTGATGATCAGCAACATGGAGACGTTCTACCTCTTCATGGCGATCATCGGCTCCTTGCTGGGGCTGGTGCTGCTGCGGCGGCTGTGGCGGCCGGGTTTGATCCTTGGCGGAATGGTTGGCGTGCTGGTGGTGGCGCTAGTGTTTGTGCTGCCCGGCAAGCCGCTCGCGGGTGGGGGCGAAAGCGCAGGGCGCGCCAATGGCCCGTATGTCTGCCCGGCGGCGGGGCAGCCCTTGCCGCCCGACAACCCGATGCTGTTCACGCCCGGCCCGATCTTCGGCTGGGCGCCGCTGGCAACCGCCGATAATGACTACGCGCTGTGCGTGCGCAACCAGTATGACGACAACCTGCCGATCTATTTCGTGAAGCTCGGCCAGTTCTTCGGCCACCCGGCCATTCTGCTGGCGATGGTGGTGGCGCTGGGCGGCATCGCCGCGCTGTACTGGCTGATTGGCCGGCAAAAAGGGCGCGACGGCCTGACGCCCTGGCAGCGCGCGCGCGCCAACAGCGACGATTTTGTGGATGTGGCCGCTAGCCTGGGGCAGGATCGGCGGGTGTGGGTGGCGCTGGCGACCTTTCTGGTGCCGTACACGCTCTTGTTCACCGCGTTTTTTGGCCGGCCCTCGGGCGTGGTCAGCGGCGCAACCGGCTCGTTGCTGTACTGGCTGGCCCAGCACGGCGTACAGCGCGGCAGCCAGCCGAACTACTACTACCTCGTGCAGCTGGTGGTGTACGAGCCGCTGCTGCTGCTTTGGGG
>LJCR01001743.1 GCA_001399705.1 Kouleothrix aurantiaca | reverse complement strand
CCCGCAGGCGTCGCCGCGCGTGGTGATGAATACGTTCTACTGGAAGCCGCCGTTTGTGCCGGCGCGCGAGGAAGAGCTGCTTTCGGGCTTGCTGAGCGAGAAAATTGGCCCCGACAAGTACCCCGGCGATCTTGTGCCGTCGGAGAACTGGCCGGGCGTGGGGCCGGGTGTGTGGAGGCCGGCCAATGCGCTCGCGCCCAAGTACGTTGGCGATGGCGTCGAGCGGTTTGTGGCGGCGGCGCACAAACCGTCCGTGCTGTGGGTGCGCGGCGCGGATGACCAGATTGTGGGCGATTTCTCGCTGTTCAACCTGGGCACGCTGGGCCAGCTGGGGATCGTGCCGGGCTGGCCGGGCGCGGATGCCCACCCGCCCCAGCCGATGGTGAGCCAGACGCGCGCGGTTCTGGAGCGCTACCAGGCCAATGGCGGCAGCTACCGCGAAGTCGTCTTCCCCGACACCGGCCACACGCCCTACATCGAGCGCCCCGAGGAGTTCAATGCGCTGCTGGCTGAGCAGCTTGGCGCGGCATAAGAAGAGAAACCGAACCACCAAGACACCAGGGCACCAAGAATTTTTGAAATCTTGGTGCCCTGGTGTCTTGGTGGTGAATTCGTCGATCTCCCATCTCCTATCCCCTACCCTCCATCCCCCATCCTGCCACACCAGCGCAGCGCATTCGCGATCAGCGCCTGGTAGGCGGGGTGCAGCCAGACCTCAAGGTTATGGCCGGGAGTGAGCGCCACCACGCGCCCGTGGCCTTCGGCGCGCGCCCAGCCAGCCGGCTGCGTGCCATGCTCCGACGTGGTGGTCAGGAAAATCTCGCCCGGCGCGTCGCCCATGTCCATCATGTAGTGCTCGTCGGTGAGCGTGAATGGCGCGCTGCCCGCCGCGAGCGGGTGAGCGGGCGCGGGCGCGACTGTTACCGGGCATTGCGGCGGGTGGCTGGCGAACACGCCTCCCAGCAATTCGCGCAGCACCGGCGTGTCGGCGTAGCCTGCCAGCCCGGAATGGACGATCAGCAGCCCGCCGCCGCCGCGCACATACGCCGCGAAAGCCGCTTCTACATCGGGCGTCATCCATGGTGTGCGGTCGCTGGCCGAGACATCATTCGACTTGGTGAGCAGCACGGCGGGAAATTCCGCCATCCGCTCGGCCGACCATTCGCCCGCGTTTTCGATCCACTCAAAGACGAAGCCGCCCGCCGCCAGGGGCGCGAGGCCGGCGCGCGGCGTGCGGGCCGGATGCCAGTAGTCGTCGCAGAGCACAAGCACGCGCATAGGGCGTGATCCTTTCCTTGCTATGAAACATCGGCCGAGCAGCAGCAAAGTCCAAAATACATCCACAGATGACACAGATTACGCAGATTCGAGACCTCATATCTGTGTAATCTGCGTCATCTGTGGACAAATGCGGGAAAAGCAAGCAATGCCATTCTTGCGCCCCCGGTGCTGGCATTATTTCCCCCTGGTGTTGCTACTTTTCCCCTCGGTATTGCTCGCTTTTCCCCCGGTATGCTACTGCCGCCCCCTGGTATGCTGGAGC
>LJCR01001741.1 GCA_001399705.1 Kouleothrix aurantiaca | reverse complement strand
AACTGTTTGAAGGTGAGCGCCAGCTTGCCACGCAGAATGTGTCGCTGGAGCCGGGCGCGAACCGCTTCACCTACCAGGATCGCGCCGAAACGGCGGGCGTGGCGCGGTTCCGCGCGCTTGTCAACGGCCAGCCCGACACCTTCGCCCAGAACAACAGCGGCGCGGCCACTGCGCTGATTGCCCCGCAGCCACGCGTGCTGCTGCTCGAAAGCCAGACTGGCAGCGGCGGGAATCAGCTCGGCCGCGCCCTGCGCAACGCCGGCGTGCTGGCCGAAGTGCTCCCGGCCGGCGATTTGCCCGCCCAGCTTTCGGCGCTCGACCCATTTGAGGGCATTGTGCTGCTGGATGTGCCGGCCGGCGACTTCACGCTCGACCAGATGGCGACCCTGCGCGAGTTTGTGCGCAGCGAAGGGCGCGGCCTGGTGGTGGCTGGCGGGCGCGCTAGCTTCACGCTGGGCGCATACAAAGACACGCCGCTGGAAGAAGCGCTGCCCGTGAGCATGGACCCGCCGCCGCGCCCCGAGCGCCCGCCCGTCACCCTGCTGCTGATTCTCGATCACTCGCTGGGCATGGGCACGTCGAGCGGCGTCTCAAAGCTCGATATGGCCAAAGAATCCGCGCTGCTCGCAACCGACTCGCTGCGGCAGGACGACCGCATCGGCGTGCTGGCCTTTGACGACACGCAAATGTGGGCGGTTGAGTTTCAGGTGCTTGGCACGGGCCTGAGCCTGGGGCAGATTCAGGAGCAGATCGGCGCGATTCAGCTTGGCGGCGGCACCGACATCTGCGCCGCGCTGGATCGCGGGCTGAGCGCGCTGGAACAGCAGCCCGGCAGCGTGCGCCACGCCGTGATCATGACCGACGGGCAATCGTTTCGCAACGACCGCTGCGGCCCCTACCAGTCGCTCATCGATCGCGCCCGCGCCGCCGACATCACGCTTTCCTCCATCGCAATTGGCGACGACGCCGACACCGACCTGCTGCAAAATCTGGCGCGCTGGGGCGCGGGCCGCTACCACTTCGCCGCGCAGCCAAGCGACATCCCGCGTCTGACGCTGATCGAAAGCCAGATCGCCAGCGCCGAGCCGCAGATCGAAGGCGAGTTCCGCGCGCAGCTTCAGGCGCCACACCCGCTGCTGCGCGATTTTGCGCCCAACCAGATTCCGCGCCTGGAAGGCTATGTTGGAACGACAATCAAGCCCGGCGCGGAGCTGGTGCTGGAATCGCCCGAAAACGACCCGGTGCTCGCTACGTGGCAATACGGCCTGGGCCGCGCCGTCGCCTGGACGCCCAGCGCCAACGCGCCCTGGGCGGCAGACTGGCCGAGCTGGCCCGACTACGGCCGCTTCTGGGCGCAGATTGTGCGCTACACCCTGCCCGAGCCCGATACCGGCCCGCTGCAGGTGCGCGCCACGCCCCGCGGCGACTCCGTGACGCTGGCCGTCGACGCGCTGGCCCCCAGCGGCGAACCAATCGATCTGGCCGACACCGCCGCCACCGTCACCCTGCCCGACGGCAGCACGCGCCGCATCGCGCTGCGCCAGAC
>LJCR01001739.1 GCA_001399705.1 Kouleothrix aurantiaca | reverse complement strand
CTGCAGCAGGTTGGCGCCGGCGAGGGCGCAGTTTCGATTGTGGCGTGGCCCGGCTACATCGAGCGCGGCGAGACCGACAAGAGCTACGACTGGGTGTCCCAGTTCGAAAAAGATTCCGGCTGCAAAGTCAGCGTGAAAACCGCCGCTACCTCGGACGAAATGGTGGCGCTGATGAATGACGGCGGCTTCGACCTTGTGACGGCCTCGGGCGACGCGAGCCTGCGCCTGGTGTCGGGCGGGCGCGTGCAGGAGATCAACACCAGCCTCATCCCAAGCTGGGGTAAAGTTGACAAGCGCCTGCAGAATGCGCCCTGGCACACGGTGAACGGCAAGCACTACGGCGTGCCCTACCAGTGGGGCCCGAACGTGCTCGCCTACAATACCGACGCCTTCAAGGGCCAGGCGCCCGATAGCTGGAAGGTTGTGTTCGAAGAAACCACCCTGCCCGACGGCAAGAGCAACAAGGGCCGTGTGCAGGCCTACGACGGCCCGATCTACATCGCCGACGCCGCGCTCTACCTCAAGAGCACCAAGCCCGATCTGGGCATCAAGGACCCCTACGCGCTCAATCGCGACCAGTTCAACGCCGCGCTTGAGCTGCTGCGCGGCCAGCGCCAGCTTGTCGGCCGCTACTGGCACGATGCCGGCGTGCAGGTCGACGACTTCACCAAAGAAGGCGTCGCCGCCTCCAGCTCGTGGCCCTACCAGGTCAACCTGCTCCAGTTCAACAAGCAGCCGATCGCCAGCGTGGTGCCCAAAGAAGGCGCGACTGGCTGGGCCGACACGACCATGATGGCCGCCAGCGCGCCACACCCGAACTGCTCGTACAAGTGGCTGGAGTGGTCGCTCAATCCCAAGCTCCAGGGCGACCTGGCGGCCTGGTTCGGCTCGGTGCCATCGGTGCCCGACGCCTGCAAAGGCAACGAGCTGCTGACCGACGCCGGCTGCGCGACCAACGGCTTCGACAACTTTGAGAAGATCGCGTTCTGGAAAACCCCCACCGCCGACTGCGGCGATGGCAAGACCGACTGCGTGCCCTACTACGAGTGGGTCACCAGCTACATCGCGGTGATTGGCGGGCGCTAAGTCGGAGACAAGGAGACAAGAGACAGGGAGCTGAATGTGTTTTCATCTCCTTGTCTCCCCTTCTCCTTGTCTGGGTTGGCGAGGAATCAATTGTGACAGGTAGCTCAATTCATGCCGTCCAGTTCACCCACGTCAGCCGGCACTTCGGCGAGGTGCGCGCCGTCGACGACGTGAGCATGGCCGTGCGCGACGGCGAGTTCTTCACCATGCTCGGCCCATCGGGCTCGGGCAAGACGACGTGCCTGCGCCTGATCGCCGGCTTCGAGCAGCCGAGCACCGGCAGCATCCAGCTTCACGGCGCAGAGGCGGCCGGCTTGCCGCCCTACGAGCGCGATGTGAACACCGTCTTTCAGGACTACGCGCTGTTCCCGCATATGACGGTTGGTGAAAATGTAGCCTACGGCCTGATGATCAAGAAGGTGCCAAAGGCCGAACGCCAACGCCGTGCCGACGAGATGCTC
>LJCR01000174.1 GCA_001399705.1 Kouleothrix aurantiaca | reverse complement strand
GATCGCCACGGTCTCGCGGCCTTCCTGCTCGAACTCCTGGTGGCGCTGATTGGTCGCCGACCGCTCGGTGTCCAGCGCGGCGCGGAGGGCTTGCGGCCCTCCGGCGGTCACCGTCCAGGCCATCGCTTTCGCCGTCTCCACGCACTCCAGCAGCTCCCAGGAGCCGTTCTCGTAGGCCAGCCGATCGGCGATGTGCTTGGCCAGCTCGGCGACCTGGTCGCTGACCGAAGGTTGCTTGGCTCTCACCGCATCCAGGGCCGCCTCGACCTCGCCGGCGCTCGGCTTCAGTCCGGCCAGTTCCATCCCGAACTTCACCATCGCGCGCCGCTCGTTCTGCCAGTTCCTGGTCGCCATCACCGACTTGGCCACCCGCTTGCCGATCCGCACCTCGATGCAGGGAGGCTCACCGTCGAACGCCGCGCAGTGAACGACTGCGACGATGGGCTTGCCCGGGTAGCGGCTCGACTGGCCGGCCCACAGCTCGGTCTCGCCCTCACGGAGCCATTCCTGCACGTACAGCTTGCTCCACTCGGTCGCGGTCAGGGCTCTGAGTGCGTTGTTCAACTTGTTCATCGATGTGCTCCTGTACCTACACTGAGGGTTTCCTGCGCAACTTGCGCATTTATATTGTAGCATATCCTCAGATACTTGTCAAGCATTTCGATGCAACGAGGTGTGGCGCTTGGCTCTGTAGTGCCATACTACACTATCGATCGCTGGACACAGGGCTGGAATGTGACGGTCGCTGTCACACGTTTGCTGTAGAATGGCCTCATGAGCGCGATACCGACAGAGCTACCGAGATACGATTGGTTTGACCAACTGGGTGAAGATACGGGCCTGCGCACGCGTACACAGCTATCCCGCGAGGGCCTGAAACCGGGCGCTGGGCCGGCGGCGTATATCTACTGGAAGCGGCGCGACGCGCTGTATTTGCTCTATCGCCTCGACGAGGCGGTGCCGAAGCGCCGCTGCACCGAGGCGCAACTGGCCGTGCTGCGCGCAGCCAGGGAGAAAGCTGAGCGGAACGCCAGAACCTGCCCGATCTGCAACCAGGTGCGCCCATACCGGATTTATCGCGGAACCTGCCACGAGTGCGAGCAGCAGGAGTTCGATGATTTCCTTGCCTCCGCGCGCAACGAGGCGGCGCTGTGGGCCAGCAACTTGCTGCAGCGATCGGACGTACTGTTTGTAGATTTCGAGTCCACCTCGCTCGATGGGTACGCCGTCGAGCTGGGCATCCTGGATCTTGGCGGCAACGTCATTCTGGACACCCTCATCAATCCTTTGGCCAGAATTGAAGAGGGCGCCGAGGCGATCCACGGGATTAGTCAAGCGATGGTTGCCAGTGCGCCAACCTTCGCCACGCTCGTGGATCGTCTCGCATTTCTGCTGCACGACAAGATCGTGGTTGCCTACAATAGCGACTTCGATTCAGGCCTCATGCACCGCGAGATCGTGCGCCATTTCGGCGAGAATCTGCGCGCGCTTGAGTGGTGCCGCAAGATCCGCTGGGACGACGCGATGGAGCCGTACAGCGCCTACGTTGGCGATCGGTCGGAATATCACGACGATTTCCGCTGGCAGCGGCTGGGCGGCGGCCACCGGGCGCTCGGCGATTGCCGGGTCTTGCTCGAGACGCTCCAGCGGATGGCCGCCCGCCTCACGCCCGCCGCGCTAGAACAAAGTACCCTGGGTTAGTTCCTCGGCGAGTTCCTCCACGGCTGCCTGCGCCTGCTTCGCTCCGTTCGCGGCCGCAGCGGTGCCTTTCACCGCCTGGGCGCGCTCCACGAAGGCGTTCCAGTCGCCCGCTGCGCCGGCGGTTGTCTCCGCTGGAGCTTTCCCGTTCCGCTTTCCGTTGCCGTTCCCATTGGCGTGGCCATTGGCATGCTTGGCGTCGGCCTCTAGCGCGCCGCGATCCTCGCCGGGTGGCAGTGCGATATCGAACAGCAACTCCTGGCCAGTGGCAGCGGCTTTATCCTTGACCGCCTGGAGCCTGGCGGCGGCTTTGTCCTGCTGCTGCTTGAGCGCCTGCGCTTGCTTGGCGACGTGTTGCCGCTGTTTTTCTTCCGCCTTACGGTCGCCCTCGCCGGCGATCCAGGCTTTCCCTCGTTCGGTTGCTGTCCAATGGATAAGTTTGAGTGTGCCCTGTTCGTCGCGGGTAAACTCCTCGGCCAGCGCGTTGCCGTACTGCACATAGGCGAACGCCTGTTTGACGCGCAAGAATAGCAGCTCCTGACTGGGGAGGTCTTCTTCGGCGAGCATAAACGGCATGCTACAGAGCATGCCGTATGCGTTCGCACCGTAGAGCCCGATCATCTGCAGCCTGGCCATCGCCACGCACACCGGATCGAGGTCGATGCCGTACCACTCGATATAGCGTCCATCGATCATCCAGCGTTCGCAGAGGCCCATCCCCGCAATCATCATCACGGCGCTGCCGATACACGGCTCGTAGACGGTGAGGGGATCGTAGTGCGGCCACGTCTGATTGAAGTTCTGCTCGAATACGAATTTGACGGTCTCAGGGTGGTCGAGGTCGAGCACCATCCCCATCATCGTGTAGGGCTCCGCGCCGCCCCAGCGCTCGATCGCCTCCAACATGCGGCTCGTCACGTCGCGGAGGATTGCGCCATTGCCCAGGTTGATCTCAGCAATCATCTGCGCAAGCCCCCAGGGCGTGAAGTATTGAGCCATGCCGGACTGATTCGCGGCGCCTAGCTCCTGGTAGACGGTGCCCAGCACATCATTGTAATCCTCGAACATTGGCCCTTCGCGCAACAAGCCCCAGCACTCCGCGAATGTCTTGTAGACCGTGGGCCAGTTGTTGGTGTGACCGCGTTCGTAGCGCGCTTTGATGTCATTCCATATCTTCTGCAATTCCTCCGGCTCTTGCTCAAAGGGCAGCACCGCGCCGTCGTTCAGCCGGGCGTAGAGCCCGACCAGCGGCAGCGCCATTTGTGTGGCCAGGCAGATCTGCACGAAATCCTCAAACACGCGGTAGGGCCGGTGGCCGGTCATGTGATACAACCGCTCTAATTTGCGGACGATCTCCTTGGCCGGGTCGCGCGACGGGTGCCATTTCCTGGCCTGCACTGGGTCGCTGAGTATCGCGCGGCCGGCTTCCTCGTGCCGGGCCTGCGCCTCCGGCGTGCCGATCTCCTCACCATTCTCGTGCGCGTGATAGGCATGCACCACCGCCGGCAGATCATTGTCCAGAATGCGCTGGATGTCCCTTTTCTTCGCCATTACATTCTCCTCAGAACAAGGTCAACTGCTCCTCGTCATTCGGTGCCGGCAGCGCCGGCGGCTCGGCGACCTCCACGCCGTCCTCCCAGCGCTTTCGCTTGCCGTACTCAATCGACCAGCCCAGCTCGCGCACCCACTGCGGCGGCCGCGTCCGCTTCCGCCACTCGTAGCCCCACCAGATCTCGAACAGGAAGCCCAGCGCGCGGCCGCGCCACTGCAGCCGCCAGATCTCGCCACCGCTTTGTTGCACCACCCAAAAGGGGTCTTTCTCGGTCGGCGGCTTGTAGGCGGCCAGTGGCAGCTCCAGCACCTCGCGGTTGCTGGTCATCCGCAGGAAGTGATGCAGGTCGATAACGCGGCCCACGGTCAGGCCGCCCAGCACCTGGTCGGTGACCGCCCACTTGACCTCCGGCTCCTTGTGCGCTCGACTTCGGCTCATCCAAACCTCCAGGCACAGCAAAGCGCCCCGGCAATCGCCGAGGCGCTTCGTGGTTCCATTCTGTTACGGGAGAATCAGGCCGGCCTGGTAGGCAACCACCAGCGCCAACACGGCCAGCCCCACAAGAGTGGCCAGCAGGTAGTTGGCGCGATTGCGCTGCTCGCGCTCCGCCTTACAGGCCAGGCAGACCTTACCGCCCATCTCACCGTGTCGCACACACTTCATCAAGTGCCTCTACGCTCAGCCCAAGCGCCGCATACGGCACCTCGACAGAGGCGATATCGAACTCCATATCTGAGTGGTCGAAGGGATCCGCGCCGGTGATGCAGAACGAAACGTGGTTGGCGGCGATGATCACCCACGGTGGCTCCTTGGTCGGGGCCACCCGCTCGGGCGGCAGCGAGCAGCTGAGCGAGTCGAGCACCGTGACATCCTGCGCCGGCGCGTCGTCGTTGTTGAAGACCGTCACGACCATCGACAGGTGAGCCACGATCGTCACAATCTCCTGCGGCGCGCGATGGTAGTAGCTGACCAGCTCCTCCAACTCCACGAGCGCCAGGCTGGGCAGTTCGACACGCATCCAGGCGCAGGCGTGCATCAGCTCCTGCTCATCGGCCAGGAAGCGCACCGCGGCGTGATCTGGCGTGCATTGCACGAGCACGGTTTTCATGCCGGCACCGTGTACTCTGGCTCAGTGATGCCCCGCTGCGCCCGCTCGACCCGCGCCTCGGCGTGCGCGATCGCGGCCGCCTCCGTCTCGAAGGAGATGCACTCCAGCTGATGGCGGTTGTTCGGGCCGGCATTGTAGTCACCGAACTCCTCGTAGTCCGCCCCGCCCTGGCCGTTGGCGGTGACGACAATCGTGGTGTCGCCGCCGTCGACGCCGTCGAGATAGATGATCTTATTTGGCCCGGTGATGTTCATCGCCGCCCGGATGGCGTCGGCCTGGTCAACCAGGTGCTTCAGCCGCTCGTGCGGTGTGTGATTATGCGGAACCGCCTCGTTGATCTCCGCCTGGCGAAACGCGCGCTTGGCCTGCGTCAGGGCCTCCTCGACCCACTTGGTCGCCTTGATGCGCTGCCAGCCGGCCAGATCCTCAATCAGATCCCACGGCACACCGCCGAACTCCAGCGCGCCGCAGATGTAGATCGCCTCGTGCAAGCTCGCGGCGTACGAAATCCACAGCCCCAGCTCGTAGTGACTGACCGAGTACAGGTCGGGAGTGTCTGTGTCCTGGTGGATGAACAGCGCGCCATAGCGCATGCCCGGCACGCGGATCATACTTGTACTCATCACTCCGCCCGCATCGCGCGTATCGACGGACATATTCATCAGCGTGATGCGCTTCCAGGGGACGTTGATATCCTTCATCAACCGCTTCGTGAAGTAGGCGAGGGCGCGCAGCTCCAGATTATCCATGTCGTCGGTGGCCTTGCGCCTGAGTAGTCCTTTGCTCATTGTTCCCTCACAGAGGCACAGCAACGCCCGGCCGCTCACGACCGGGCGTTACGGCGCTGGCGTTATTAAACGACGACGGGTGGCGCGCTCGGCTTTGGGAGCGCGGCCACGGTGGGTGGCGCGATGCCCAGCAGGGTGGCCAGGCCCTCGACCGCCGCGGTGATTCCGGCCTCCTCGCTCGGCACGAGGTCGGCCAGCTGCTCGACCAGCTCGCTGGCCAGCTCCTGCCAGGTCAGCAGCTTGCGGCGCTCCTGCTCCTCCTGGAAGGCCTTGAGCCCGTTGTAGACCGTCCACTGGCTCTCGGCCCGCGTCACGTTCTGCTCCAGCGTGGGGTAATCCGCGCCGGCGCAGAACCCGTACATCTTGTGGGTGGCTTCGATCAGCTTCGCGCCCTTCTTGAGCTTCCAGCCCCGGCCGGCCAGGTCGGCGATGATCTCCTCTTCGAGCCGCTGCGCCGCCGCCGTCGGCGCTGGAGCACTCGCAGCGGGCGCAGTGGCCGCCACGGCGGGCGATGTGGCCTGAACGGGCGCGGCCGCCTTCTTGGCCGCCGCTGCCCGG
>LJCR01001740.1 GCA_001399705.1 Kouleothrix aurantiaca | reverse complement strand
GGCCCGCTCATATGCCCGGTGAAGAAGGTCACATCGAGCTGCAAGCCCAGCTCGGCAGCGATTTCACATACTGTGCCGAGGTTGTCGAGCGCCTGCGGGTCGACGCTGTCGGGAGTGGGCTGCCAATCTTCCCACAGCAGGAAAATACGCACCAGCGACATGCCCAGGCCCTTGATGACGCCGAATTCCTCGCGCACCTTGGCCGCCTCGAAGTTGCGCCACCAGTACATGGCCTTGCGGCGCGGCCAGTAGTTGACGCCCAGAATAAATGGTTGTGCCGGCATGCTGTGTTCTCCCTGCTCAAACTGATGAGGCAGAGTATACCGCCAATAGCGATAGTCTGTCGCTGCTAGCAATTATGGGCAGTACTGGCTCCACGCATCAAGATTGCGATGTTTCAGCACCGCATTGAGCTGGAGCGCGCGCGCCTGCCGGCAAAACGTTGTGAGGAACTGCTGCGCGGTCATCATATCAGTATATTCAATCGCAAAGACGGGTTTGGCGTTTTCAACAAAGACTGACGCATCAGCACACCAACCTTCTGCGAGACAGCCCTCGGTTACTGAGAAATCGAAAACACTGACTAAATCGTTTGCCTGCTCGGTGTCATTTTTCAGGCCAATCGCTAATCCGCGCCGGTGCGCTTCGGCGGCAAGCCAGGTATTGTAGATGATTTGGTCTTGATATGTCAGGTTGAAGCCAGTATCGTTCAGATATCCATTCGTATTATCGGGTTCGACACCATCAAATCCTTTTGCCTTACACAGATCAAAGCGTGCCTGCATAATTGGGCCGAGCACATCGATCTGGCGAATATCGAGCCAGCGTTCGCCCGGCCAGCCAGCATAATCTTTTCCAAGCACTGATGGCAGGAAGTCGGCTTTATCGGGCCGCCAATCTTCCCATGCGCCAACATTGATGTAACAAAGCACGCGATAGCCTGCCGAATGCAGTGATGCGACCAGATCAGCCGTTGTATCAAACATATCGACGTCATAAACATCGGCGGCAATCGATTGGTCAATTGGAACGTCCGTGAATTGAATTTGGAGCTTGTCGTGAATATCTGGCGTCCACCAGGGCAGATTTGCCTGCGCAACTGGAAGGTAGGCAGGATTCTGCTGAACTGCGCTATGCTGTGCAGTAGTTGGCTGGCTGGCGCAGATAATCGTGATCGCGAGCAACATCGTAACGAGCCGGATTTGGTTCATGTGCTGGCCTTTTTGAAGATATGGCCTAACGCGAGTAGCCCGCGCTACAATCCCAGCGCCTCGGCCTCGATTGCGCTGATCGCCGCGCGGTCGTCGGCGCTGGCGAGTTTGTCGCGCTCGACGTTGATGCGGTAGCGCAGGGCCACCAGCAGTGCAGCGCGGCGCGGGCCGGCTGGCGTGGCACGGGCGCGCTCCAGGCGGCCACGCAGGTCTTCCAGCAGCGATTGGGGGGTGGCTGCGCCGTCGGCGGGCGCGGCGCGGTTACGCGAGGGGAGGGTGCTGGCGCTAGGCGCAGATTTGCCGAGCAGCAGCGAGGCCAGTGTCGCCGCGCCAAGC
>LJCR01001738.1 GCA_001399705.1 Kouleothrix aurantiaca | reverse complement strand
CTCCAAGCCTACGTCGCCCGCCCCGCCGTGCGCGATGCCATCGGTCTTGCACCGGGCGCAAGCGCGGCGCTGGCGTTTCTGGCGCAGGGCGAATACAACATCAACTACCGGCTGATGCAGGGCGACCAGACACACTGCGTGCTGCGCGTGAATGTCGGCTCGCAGATCGGCCAGGCCGGCGGCGCGCAGATCGCCTACGAGGCGGCGGCGCTGCGCCTGCTCGGGTCGCATGGCGTCGCCCCGCGCCTGCTGTATGTGGACGACACACTGGCCGCGCTGCCCTACGGCCTGCTGGCGATGGAGTACCTGCCCGGCGACCCGCTCGATTATGCCAGCCCCGCGCAGATCGCCGTCGCCGCTGGCACGCTGGCGCGGCTGCACAGCATCGCCGCCCCACCCGGCGCGCCCTTCATCCGCCGCCGCGCCCTGCACGACGACCTGGCCGAAGGGCGCGAATGGCTCGCGCCCTACCTCGCCTGTGAGCGCGCCCCCGCGCATCTGCGCGCGCTGTTCGCAACACTGCTCGAACGCGCCGCCGAATCGGCCGCACGCGATGCCGGGCGCTTTCCCGCGCCGTTCGCGCTGGTGCACACCGACGTGCAGGCCCACAACTGGATCGTCAGTGTGCAGTTGCCAGCAGGCAGGCAGCAGCAGGCAACGGACAGTGGGCAGATGACTCATGGAACACTGCCAACTGCCCACTGCAAACTGGTGGACTGGGAGCGCCCACTGGTGGACGACCCAACCTACGATCTCGCGCATTTTCTCATTCCCACCACCACGCAGTGGAAATGCGGCGTCATCTTCACCGAGGCCGAGCGCGATCATTTTCTGGCCGCCTACGCCGCCGCCCGCCCCGACCTCGACCCAGCCGAGCTGGGGGAGCGCTTGCGGGTGCGGCTGCCGTTCATTCTGCTGCGCGCAATTGGCTGGTGCGCGGGCGCGTGGGTCGAGTACACCGGCCCTGGCCGTGCCATCGACAATCGCGACACGCTGGCGAAGATCGAAGAATATTTGCAGGAACCCTACCTGCGCGCTTTGTTCCGCGACTGGCTGGGCGATGAGCGGAGCAGATGAGCCGCAGAGCGCACGGGGCGCACAGAGTTTGCTTGCCGCTCTGCGCCCTTTTCGCTTGTTCGCTCATGGGCGCACATCCAACCGGCTGCATCCATACGCATATTCTGCTGAATCCATGCCATTTTTTGTCATTCGGCAAGTGCGCGGCTATAATTTGCCCAGCCTGCCCAAACGTGGGCATTGCCCCCGCGCAGTTCTTGTGCGAGTCCCCACAACAAGGAGGAACCTTCATGGCCGAGATCGCGCTCATCGCCCCGTCTATTCCGCGCGCCGGGCGTACGCTCAAAGAAACCGCCAGCATCTGCGAGGTCTGCCAGGCGCAGATCCCGGCCTCGTATGTGGCCGACGACGCGGGCCACGCCCACTACACCCGCGAATGCCCGACGCACGGCCGCTTCGCCACCGACCTTGGCCCCTACGCCGATTTCTACACGCGCATGTTCGAGCTGGATGAGCGCATCAAGCAGCGC
>LJCR01001737.1 GCA_001399705.1 Kouleothrix aurantiaca | reverse complement strand
GTGGCCGCGCACCGCCTGTGCAGCGAGGGCGAGAACTGCCCGGCCTTCACCATCCCGATCATCTGCCTGCCGGCGACGATCAACAACAACCTGCCCGGCGCGGAGTTCAGCATTGGCGCCGACACCGCGCTCAACAACATCGTCGAGGCGATCGACAAGATCAAGCACTCGGCGGTGGCGGCCGGGCGCTGCTTTGTGGTGGAAGTGATGGGCCGCTACTGCGGCTACCGCGCGCTGCTCAGCGGGCTGGCCAGCGGCGCCGAGCGCGTGTATACCCACGAAGAAGGCGTAACGCTCCGCGCCCTGCAAGATGATCTGGCGCGCATGAGCGCGGAGTTCCAGCACGGCAAGCGCCTGAGCCTGATCATTCGCAACGAAGAGGCCAACCCGGTCTACACCACCAGCTTTATGTCGGCGCTGTTCGAAGTCGAGGGCGGCGAGCTGTTTTCGGTGCGGCAGGCCATTCTCGGCCATCTCCAGCAGGGCGGCGACCCCACGCCCTTCGACCGCATCCAGGCCACGCGCCTGGCCAAGCGCTGCGTCGAGTTCCTGATTGGTGAGGCCGGCGCCGCCCGCCCGCGCGGCATGTTTATTGGCCTGCAGGGCGGCCACGTGCAGCTGTTCAGCCTGGAAGATTTCCCGCGCATGACCGACGCCACCTTCCAGCGCCCGCGCGAGCAGTGGTGGATGGAGCTGCGCGCAATCGCCGACGAGCTGGCGCGCCCGGCGCCAAGCGGCCCGCTGGCGTAGCGCAATAAAACCTGAAAGCCGCAGAGCGTACGGAGATCACCGAGGGTGAAATGCAACTCAGTGATCTTCGTGCTCTGTAGCTCGATCGAGCGATTACGTAAAAGCTTCTTCACCCAGCACGGCCAAACCACAACCCACGCGCAGCCCCGCGCCTTCTATAATGCCAGCTAATACCGCTTCTCCCATTCTTCCGCAGTAGATTCGCCGCAGGTATCGTGTTTCATATCCTGAAAGGATCGAACAATGAACACACAAACCTTAGTGCTTCTTGAGGCGGCGGCGCTTCCCACAGCCCCGCCTGAACTGACGGAATGGGCCGCAAACTGGCAGCATCTTCGCAACGATGTGCTGGCGCTGGCCGCCGCCTACGCCGAACAACATCCCCACGGCAATGGCAGCCTGATCGTGCCACTGGTTGATGAGCTCGACGACGTGCTCGATCTGCTGCTTCACCGCGTCGCCTGGATCAACGGGCGCACCGCCAGCATGGCGGTTGAGCGGTAACTATCCCGGCGCATGGCCCGTTCTCTCTGCTGCAGGCAGAAGCCAGCCGGCCGGCATGCCCGGCGCACCATAACGCCATAGCACACCGCTATTTCAGCTCACGCTTTCTGCCATTGCAGTGAAACAAATACACACGTGGTTTGTCTTGCGACGAAGCAGCCGCCTGTTTTGCGCTGGCAAAATGGTGGTTTGATGCCGCTATGTGGCGAGGCCCCGCGTGCTATGCAGGGCCTCGCCACACTGCTGCTACGGCATATTGGCCGCACAGAGCAGCTCCGTTTGCAAGAGCGCGGC
>LJCR01001735.1 GCA_001399705.1 Kouleothrix aurantiaca | reverse complement strand
GCGCGCCCAGGCTGCGAAACCAGCGCACGCCATTGCCACCCGCGCGCGCGTGGTTGTTGTCGGGCGCGGCGGCGGTGGGGATGATCGCGACTGGCGCGTCGGGGCCGCCGGCCAGCGCGATTGCGCGCTCGTCGGGCTCGCGCATGCGCCCGCCAAACTCGGCGCCGCCTTCGAGAAGCAGGTAGCCCATGCGATGTACTCCTGTGATATCAGATTTGTCAGCGGAATGACGCGCCACGCAGCTAAGAATGTCGTGCGTGGTGCGTAGTGCGTACCCAAGCTTTACCCGTATTTCGTATGAACGCTTCCAGGGAAGGGTAAAACTTATGTTTTTTTCATTCTGAAGCCTTCGACTCTGCTGAGGGTAAACCGCGAACGAAGCGAAATCTCCTACTGAGAAAGAGAAAGGACGAAAGGTGAGCGTAGCCCTTGGTCTTTCGTCCTTCGTCTTCCGAACGATCGTGCCAGTGAGCGTAAATACGCACTACGCACTACGCACCAGCGGCACTTATGCTATTCCGGCTTGTTTTCCAGCACCGCGTCGATCGCGTCAAGCACTTCGGGAGTAAGCTTGGGCGCAACCTCCAGCGCTTTCATGTTCTCAGTCACCTGCGCGGCGCGGCTTGCGCCGGTGATCACCGTGCTGACGTTCGGGTTCGCGAGGCACCAGGCCAGGCCCAGCTGCGCCAGCGAGCACCCCAGCTCGTCGGCAATCGGCTGGAGCTTGCGCACCTTCTCGATGCGCTCGGGCGTGATCGCGGCGTCTTTCAGCCACTCCATGCCCTTGGCGGTCGCGCGGCTGCCTTCGGTGATGCCCTCGTTGTACTTGCCCGTCAGCACGCCCGAGGCCAGCGGGCTCCAGATCGTCGTGCCGTAGCCAAGCTCGCTGTAGAGCGGCGCATACTCTTTTTCGAAGCGGTCGCGCACAAACATGTTGTACTGCGGCTGCTCCATGCTCGGCGGCGTCAGGCCATACTGGCGGGCCACCGCGTCGGCGCGCATGATCTCGGCCGCGCTCCACTCCGAGGTTCCCCAGTAGAAGGCCTTGCCCTGCTTGATCACAATATCCATCGCCCGCACGGTTTCCTCAATCGGCGTGTTCGGGTCGGGCCGGTGGCAGAACACCAGGTCGACGTAGTCGAGCTGCAGGCGCTTGAGCGCGCTGTTCATGCCCTCGATGATGTGCTTGTGCGACAGGCCGGTGTCGTTCGGGCCGTCGCCGCCCCAGAAGATTTTGGTGGAGACGACGATGCTTTCGCGCCGCCAGCCAAGCTCCTTGATCACGTTCCCCATCACTGTTTCGGCATTACCGCCGGCATAGGCCTCGGCGTTGTCGAAAAAGTTCACCCCGGCGTCGTAGGCGGCGGCCATGCACTCGCGCGCCACCTGCTCGCCCACCTGCCCACCATACGTCACCCACGCCCCAAGCGACAGCGCGCTGAGCTTGATGCCGGCCTTGCCAAGACGACGATACTCCATGAGACTGCTCCTTGTTCTTGCCCCAGCCGCCTGATGGCCGGAAACCCTTGTGCCGCCGCGAAGCCGCGGC
>LJCR01001734.1 GCA_001399705.1 Kouleothrix aurantiaca | reverse complement strand
ACTGTGGCAGGTTGTAGGTCCTCGCCAGATCCGTAATCGTCGGCATAGCTATCTGTCCTCATCTGTGTGGCGGCGGCAGGCTGCACGCGATTCCCGCAAAGCGGTAGGGCGAATCTACGCCTGCCCTGAGCGCAGTCGAAGGGTGTTCGCCCTCGCACCCGCCGCCGCCCCACTGCTACCCGCTGCGGCTCAGCTCGGCCAGCTTCTCTGCGTTCAGTCGCTCGACCTCGCGCATATTGCCGGTGTGCATTGCCGCTGCGGTCTGTTCTTCCCGGCTCAGGGGCTGGGTCGGCTCGGCCGGCGGGGCCGGGTTGCTGGTCGGTGGGGCAGCCGGCGCCATCAGGCGCGCGATCTGCTCCTGCGCAGCGCGCATCTCGTCCGCCGTCGTCGCTTGCGCAAGCTCCTGATTGGCTGCCAGAAGCGCGCGCGACACCCCGGCCTCGCTAGCAGCCTGATAGCGGTTGAGCTGCTCTTGAAGATGAGCCACCTGCTCCCGCACATCGGTGGATGGAACCTGCGCCTTGAGCGCGTCGATCTGCTCCTGCAGCCCACGGTTATCCACGCGCCGGCCGGCATTCTCCGCCCGCAATCGCGCTATCTCCGCATTTGCAGCCTCCAGGTCCGCGAACCGCCCCGGCGCAGCCGTCCCCTCCGAACCTGCCGAAGGCCCGGGCCGCTCCGTCGTCCGCTCGGTCACGCGCTCCGTCACCACCTCCGAACCAGTCTGTTCCTCTGCCATGATGATCGTTCCTTTCCCCGCGCCTGGCGGGTATCCTGGCCACTGCGCAGTCCTGCCACGCCGCCGCCGCCGATCTATGCCCAGCGCAGTCCTGCCGCGCGCAAGCACCGTTGCTTCGTACGATACAAAGAGCAGGAGTCAGAAATCAATATTCAGCAGGCATATAGCTTTCTGATTCCTTCGCTCCCTCTCCCTAACCCTCCGTGTCTCCGTGCCTCCGTGGTTTGGCCCCTTCCGGCGTTCCGGCCGGAGCCTGCCCTGAGCCTGTCGAAGGGTGTCTTTGTGGTTCGGTTCCCTCACACCACCTCGATCGCCGCTCTCGTGTCTCCCTGTCTCGCGTCTCGCGTCTCTCTCCCTCCGTGTCTCGTGTCTCTCCCCCTTCGGCGCTCTTCCAGCTGCTGGCGTTTGAGCTGAAGATCAATCTGCTGCGCCTCGCTCAGCGCCAGCCAGCGCCGCTCGTGGTGCAGCGCATAGTCGCTGGGCGTGCCACCGGTCGCGTCGAGCATCCAGCGCTCTACCTGCTCCACCGCCCGATCCACGCCCGAGCGCACCGCCAGCACGTGGTCGCCCAGCTCCGAGAGCATGGTTACCACCGTGTCGTAGGCCAGATCGCCGCGAACGCGCAGCTCGTCAAGATGCAGCTGGGGCAGCAGACTTTTGTACTCGCTGCGCACATCGCGAATAAGCTCCAGCGTCTCCGCAATGGCGAGTTGTGGGTTCACGGTGTAGAATTTCGCGTCGGCATTGCGCTCCTTAATCGCGTCCTGCCCGGGCTGCATCACAATATCCTGCACGCCGGTTGCGACCAGC
>LJCR01001736.1 GCA_001399705.1 Kouleothrix aurantiaca | reverse complement strand
GATGTGTATAAGGGACAGTCGTTGGGCTGTACAACATCTACCTGAGCTGGCTGAGCGTGCAGTCGGGCATGAACCTGAGCCCGGGCAAGGCCGCTGGCGTGATCGCCATCCCGCTGGTGGTGATCCTGCTGGGCTGCTGCGCGCTCTTTGGCGCTATTGCGCTGGCAATTGTGGGGATGTCGCAGCAGTAGGAGATGGGCGAAGGGCGGGAAGCACTGATTTAAGAATATGCCTGTCGGCTAGTGCGTAGTGCGTAGTGCGTAGTATATCGTTCTACGCACTACGCACTACGCTTTACAACAGTGTAGTGCGTATTTTTTTCAAACCAGCCAGGCTAAGTCTTTACATCTCGCGCCCCATGTCGCGCACATCGTAGCCGCCCAGTGCCATCACTGCGGCGCGATAGGCATCGCTGGCGAGCGCCTGCCGCAGCGGGGCCAGCAGCTCACCTTCCCAGTGGCGGCGCGGAATCGCCAGGTCGTAGCGCTCCTGGAACAGCGGCACAAAGGCCAGGCCCAGCGCCTGCGCCGCCGCCAGAATACCCAGCCCGGCGTCGGCCGCGCCACCCAGAATGGCCGCCGCCACCGCCATATGCGTGAATTCCTCGCGCTCGTAGCCGGCAATCTGCTCGGGCGCGATGCCCGTGCGCTTCAGGTGGTAGTCGAGCAGCACGCGCGTGCCCGAGCCGCGCTGGCGGTTCACAAAGCGCAAACCGGGCTGCGCCAGGTCGGCCAGGGCGGCGAGCGCGCGCGGGTTGCCGGGCGGCACAATAAAGCCCTGGTCGCGATACACCAGATTGATCAGCACAATATCGTCGTCGGGCAGCAGCTGCTTGAGGAAGGCGTGGTTATACTCGCCGCTGGCCTCGTCGAGCAGGTGCGTGCCGGCCAGGTGCGCGTCGCGTCGCTTCAGCGCCAGCAAGCCGCCCATGCTGCCGACATTTGCGGAAGCGAGGCGCGTGCCCGGCGCAAACTGGCGAATATGGCCGGCCAGCAGATCGGGCGCGGGGTCGTGGCTGCCGATTGCGACGATCGTGTTCGCGATCTCGGCCGGGTCGCGCAGCAGCTCGGCCTGCACCTCCGCGCCGGCGTGTAAACCCTCGGAAAAGCGCGGCACCTGCACAATACCGTCGGCGCGCACCAGCGACATCACCACGCCTGCGCCGCGCGTCAGTGGCGTGGCGATCACCCGGTCGTCGACCGCGCCAAGCGTCACGCGAATAAACTCATCTTCGCCCATGGGTGAAAGCAGTTTGCGGCTGAACACCGCTGGCATCGACGGGCGGCTGGGCGGCAATTGCCCCTGCAACTGGTAGAGCAGTGGGCGCAGAAACAGCTCGGCCGTGAGCGCCGCCGACACCGGGTAGCCCGGCAGGCCCAGCACCGGCCGCCCGCTGGCCGTGCCCAGAATCACCGGGTGACCGGGGCGAATGGCCGCACCATGCACGGCAACCTCGCCCAGCTCGGCAATCACCGCGGCGGTGTAGTCCTCCGACCCGGCCGACGAGCCGGCATTCACTACTACTACATCGTGCGCATCCAGCGCGCCC
>LJCR01001733.1 GCA_001399705.1 Kouleothrix aurantiaca | reverse complement strand
ATTATGTGCTGATCAACCCCGAGATTGTGAAGCACAGCGACAAGGAAGAGATCGGGCAGGAAGGCTGCCTGAGCCTACCCGGCCGCTATGGCGACGTGCCGCGCGCCAGCTGGGTGACGGTCGATTATACCGACCTGAAGGGCAAGCGCCAGCGCATCCGCAAGGCCTATGGCCTGCTGGCCCGCGCGCTTCAGCACGAGATCGACCACCTCGACGGCATTCTGTTCACCGAGCGCATGCGCGACCTTTCGACGCTCAAAGACATCCGCGAGGACGCCGACGCCGCGCCGGTCGAGGCGTAAGTTTTCGCGCACAATTGCAAGAAACGCCCCTGATCGCGCGATCAGGGGCGTTTCTTGCAACCGAAAATCGCTACTCAGTGATCACAAACGGCGCGCCGCGCAGAATATCCACCTCAAAGGTGTGCTGCACATCGTCGAAGCCGGCGCGGCGCAGTGTCACCCCAATATGCCAGCGCCCGCCCATGGTGGTGAAGTTGCCGCGCGCCAGATAGCGCTGGCCGGTGCTGGCTTTGGCCTCGGTCTGCACCCCTTCCATTTCCATGCCCTGCATGTCGAAATGCATCAGTACCTTGGTCTGTGCGGCGTCTGCGCCGGGCCGGCGGTCGGTCACATCCACCGCAAACTCGTTGTCGCCAATCTGCGCGGGCGCGATCCGCAGCGTCAGGTCAACATCCCCTTGTGTGGCAGTTTGCGCAATGCCCTGCTGCTCATGCGCTTCCCAGGCGGCCAGGCTCGGCGCGACGCCCGTCATCACGGCGGCCAGCAGCAGCACCAGCGCGCCAACAAGGAGCTCGACGCGCACGGTGCGGCCAAACGCTCGCGCCGGGGTCTGGCTGCCGCCGCGCAGCCGCCGCGTCAGGATGAGCATGTTCAGCGCGCCTAGCGCCACCAGAACGGCGAACACCACAACTTTCACCACCAGCGCCCGGCCATAGGTCGTGGCCGCCAGCAGGTCGAGCTGCTGGATGTGCAGGTAGTACTGGTACACGCCGGTCAGCGTCAGCGCGACCACGCTGGGCAGCGCCACGCGCGTGAAGCGCGGGATGAGCAGGCTCAGCGGCAGGGCGCGCTCGGGCGCGCGGCGCGCGGCCAGCACCGCCGCCAGCCGGCCGCCCTCGATTGGGATGGAATTTACCGAAGACCTCGACCCGAGCTTTAGCCGCATCCAACTGTTCGACAGCCAGAACCAGCTGATCGAAAAAGGCCCGGGCGAGGTTACGCCCGCAAACACGAAAATCATGCGCCTGATCATCCCCGACCTGGAAAAGGGAAGCTACACCGCGATCTGGCGCGTGCGCTCATCCGCCGACGGGCATATCACTCAGGGGAGTTTGCCCTTTGGCGTGGGCGTTGCCGCGAGCGCGGGCAGCCTCATCCCCGCGCCCGGCGCGCCCGACCCGGCCACGCTCACGCCCGCGCCCGCCGACACGCTGGCGCGCTGGCTGAACTACCTCGCGGCGATGCTGGCGCTCGGCGCAGCGCCATTTGCAATGCTGGTGTGGCGGCCGGCCTGTCGCCGCTGGCAGG
>LJCR01001731.1 GCA_001399705.1 Kouleothrix aurantiaca | reverse complement strand
GTGCTGATGCTTGTGCGTGTGCGGCACGCCCGGCGGCGGCAGATCCTCGGGCGCATGACTATGCGTGCCAAGATGAAACGGGTGATTGTGGCCAAACCAGCGTTCAGCACCAACGCCGCCGCGCACGGTCAGGCTTTCGCCGTGGTGCCAGCGCCGCTTGTAGATGTCGAAGTTTTTCTTGCTCTTGGTGGCGCGCTCGTCTTCGCTCAGGCTGTACCACTCCCGGTGCGGGTGCTTGGTGATGCGGGCGGCAACCTCCGGCAGCGCGATCACGCGGTAGCCGGCAGTTTTGGCCATGAAGCTTTCGTAGACGTCGAGCAGGCGGTAGAAGCGGAATTTTTCCTCGAACGGGCCGATCTCGCGCAGCAGCGAGCGGCGAAAGGCCATCATGTAGCCTTCAATCGCATCGACATCCGGGCCATCGCTTTCCGCGAATTCTTTCAGGTCGTCGGTGACAAGGCCATACGGCCCGGCCATGCCAACCTGCTCGTCGGCCAGCGCGCCGGCCAGCGGCGACCAGATGTCGCCCGCCAGCTCGATCGAGGTGTCGATCTGCACGATGATCGTGCCGCGGCTGGCGCGCATGGTGGCGTTGCGGCCGGCAGCAAAGCCCATGTTGTGGTCGGCGAACAGCACGGTGAGCGGGATCTCGCGGCCGTCGGCGGCCTGCACGCCAGCCCGTGCCAGGGTTTGCAGGTACGCTACGGTGTCGTCGGTCGAGCCGTTGTCGACAATCACCAGCTCGACGTTGCGGCCAGCGGTGTGCCGCGCCACACTCGCCACGCAGCGCTCCAGGTCGGCGCGGCTGTCGTGCGCAAGCAGGTTCACCGAAAACTCGCAGGCGTCGGGCGCGGCGCGAAAATCGGGCGCGTCGTCGGGGCGCGAGATGCTGCCGAATTCGTCTTCGGGCGAGCGCTGCTCCAGCAGCGGGCCATTGCGCGTGTCGCGAACCGTGTAGCCCGCCGCCACAATCTGCTCGCGCAGCGCGTCGGCCTCGGCGTAGTGGCCAGCCGCGCGCAATTCACTGCGCTGCGCCACCAGCGCCGCAACCGCTGCAGGAAGATCGAGCGCGGCAGGGCGCGCATTCCCTTCGCGCTGCGCGCGCTCCAGCCATTCGGACAGCTCCAGCCCCAGCACCCGGTCGAACTCCAGCAGCAGCGCCAGCTTGACCGTCGCAGGCCGGCTGCGGTCGCGCCGCAGCATATCCCAGATTCCGGCCAGCGCGCGCGGCAGGTTCAGGTCGTTCTCCAGCGCGGCGCGGAAACGTGCGCGCCAGGGCTCGGCGCTGGGGCCGGGCACGCTGGCGGGCGGGCCAGCCTGCGCCAGCCGCAAGGCAGCGGCGCGCAGGCGGCGCAGGGCGGTTTGCGCGGCACGCAGCGACGAAAACGTGAAGTTCAGGCGGCTGCGGTAGCGGATGGTCGCGAACAAGAGGCGCAGCGCCATTGGCTCGAAGCCGCGCGCCTCGACATCGGCCCGCGTGTAGGCGTTGCCGGTCGATTTCGCCATTTTCTGGCCATCGGCCAGCAGGTGCTGCGCGTGGAGCCAGTAGTTC
>LJCR01001732.1 GCA_001399705.1 Kouleothrix aurantiaca | reverse complement strand
GCGTGACGCGCGAGGTGCACGAGGAAGTTGGCGTCGATCTGAGCGACATTCGCTACATCGCCAGCCAGCCGTGGCCCTTCCCGCACCAGGTGATGGTGGGCTTTATGGCGCGCTACGCCGGCGGCGAGATCGTGGTCGACACGAGCGAGCTGGTGGGCGCGGCCTGGTTCACCCGCGACACCCTGCCCGAGCTGCCGCCACCCTTCAGCATCGCGCGCCAGCTGATCGAGCGCTGGCTGAAAGACGGCGCGCCCTAAAAGGCCAATAAGTAACCACCAAGACACCAAGACACCAAGAAGAGCGAAATAAAATCTTGGTGCCTTGGTGTCTTGGTGGTAAAGTTTTAGCCTACCGTTCTATAGCAGTTTGCAGTCGGCAGGTGCATTTTCCGCACTCTAACACGTTTCTTGCCGGTGCACGGTTGGTCAATTGTTTTGCAAACGGCTATAGTTTTCGAGCGCCGGCTGCCTGCTGCCGACTGCAACTGCGGCACGGCGCGTGCAACATACTGTGCGGAACGAGCGTCTTTCCTATGCTATTGTGATCTCACAACGCCAGATGGAGCCTGCCAATGAACGCGATCACGAGTCTTCTTTCAGCCTTCGGCCTTTCGACGGCAGCCGGCCTGAACGCCTACCTGCCGCTGCTCACCGTGGGCCTGCTGGCGCGCTATACCAACCTCATCCAGCTCGACGGAACCTACCGCCTGCTGACGCACCCGGTTGTGCTGCTGATCATTGCGGTGCTGGCGCTGGTCGATTTCATTGGCGATAAAATCCCGGCGGTCGATCATGTCCTGCACACGGCTGGCCTGCTGATCGCGCCCATCGCCGGCGCAATCCTGTTCCTTTCGGCAAACAGCGCGAACGGCACAGTTAGCCCGCTGCTGGCGGCGATCTGCGGCATTCTGGTTGCCGGGGCCACGCATAGCGCGCGTGCCACCGCCCGCCCGCTTGCCACCGTCACCACAGCTGGCGTCGCCAACCCGGTCATCAGCTTCATGGAAGATGCCAGCGCGCTGGCGCTGTCGGTGCT
The DNA here is from genome assembly GCA_001399705.1 of Kouleothrix aurantiaca. Classification (GTDB taxonomy): domain Bacteria; phylum Chloroflexota; class Chloroflexia; order Chloroflexales; family Roseiflexaceae; genus Kouleothrix; species Kouleothrix aurantiaca. The sequence goes on along the minus strand of LJCR01001732.1, from coordinate 517 downwards.
GGCGGTGATTCTGCCGGTGGTGGCGTTCCTGCTGGTGGTAGTGTTCGCGGTGCTGATGTTCTGGCTGTACCGGCGGCTGGCAGCCCGGCGCGCGGCGCGCAGAACATAAATCGAGCCACAGAGAACACGGAGGAAGATGCCAAAACTCCACGAGTGCTACAGAAAAACGAAAGACCACCGGGAGCATCAAGCATTCCTGGTGGTCTTTGTCATATTCGGAAGCCAAAACCTTCTGACTACTGACTCCTGAATCCTGACTCCTTCAAAACTTACACCGCTCCATCCGCGCCGGCTTCCTCCAGCGCCTCGGCCGGCATGGCTGGCGGCACTGGCGGAGCCGCTGAAGTAGCCGGCGCCGCCGCGCCAACTTCATACAGCGCGACAATCCTGGCTAGCGCCAGCGCCGCAAAATCGCGGGTGATCGGCGCAATGCCGCCCAGCAGCGGGAAGATTTGCACATTGCTCAGTGGCACAAAGTCGTCGGTGATGCGCTCAAGCGCCTGGGGCAGTGTCAGAT
>LJCR01001730.1 GCA_001399705.1 Kouleothrix aurantiaca | reverse complement strand
GCTGCGCCAGCCGCAGCAGCGCCGAGCTTGCTTGCTGGGTGACGCGCTGGCGCTGCCCGACCTGCGCGGCGTGGGCGCGGTAGTCGAGCAAAATTTCGGGCAGGTTGGCAAGCTGGCTGTGCGCGGCGATTTCCAGCCACATGGCGTAATCCTCGGCGTGAATGAATTGCGGGTCGTAGCGTAGGCCATGCCGGCGCACTATATCACCGCGCAACATCACGGACGGGTGGGCCAGCGCGCTGCGGAACAGCAGCTCGCAGCGGATGGCGGCATCATCGGTGGGGTAGCGCTCAACACGGGCGGGCGCGTCGCCAAACACGCGAATCCAGCTTCCGCACGCGCCTACCTGCGGCTGCACCTCGAGCAGCGCAACCTGGCGGGCCAGCCGCTCGGGCCGGCCCGTATCGTCGCCATCCATGCGCGCGATGTAGCGCCCACGCGCCAGCTCCAAGCCCCGGTTCAGGCGCGCAATTAGCCCCTGATTTTCTGCGCTGCCCGCCACGCGCACTCGCGCATCGCGCGCGGCGTAGGCCGCCAGCAGCGCGCCCGTCTCGTCGGTCGAGCCATCGTCGAGCACAATCAGCTCGAAATCGGTGAAGGTCTGCGCCAGCATGCTGTCGAGCGCGGCGGGCAGGTGCGCGGCGGCGTTGTACACTGGCATCACCACCGAGACGATGGGCGGCTCGTTCATTATGTTCCCGCGACGCCAGCGGCCTCAAGCACGCGCTGAATGCGCTGGTGCCACATATGCTCGGCCTCGGTGCGGCGGGCGTAGGCGGCGGCGATCTTCGCACGGGCCGGCTCGTTTTTGATGTAGAAGCGCGCTTTTTCGGCGCACTCTTCGAGCGTTTCAAAGGGTACATATTCTTTGCCCGGCTCGTAGTAGGTGTCGAGCAGCGGGGCCTGGTGCGCCAGCATCAGCGTGCCGCTCAGGCCCATTTCAAACACACGCCCCTTGATCTGGCGCACGTTGTTTTGCGAGCTGTCGAGCGGTGTGAACGAGACCTTGCTGCGGTTCCAGATGCCATTCACCTGCTCCAAACTCAGCACGCTGACTTCGTCGGCAATGCCGGGCAGGGCGTATTTGAGAATGGTGCGCTGCACAGCGCGCTGGGCGCGCTTGAGGGGCGCGTCGTGGTCGGCGTTGGGGTGAATGTAGCGGCGCGTGCCTTTGCCATAGGCTTGCAGACCGGCATGGCGCGCCAGCCAGCGAATCTGCGCGCCGCGCGGGCCATACACCTGCCCCATAAAGCTGAAGTCGATGTCTTTGCGCGTGTTGCGCCCATCCCAGAAGCCGCTGCACGCCCACTGCGCGTGGATGAGGTTGGGAAATTCGGCCTTGTGCTGCGCGTAGATCGTCGGGCTGTTCGTGACCATGAATGTGTACCAGGGGGCGTGGTGGCTGGAATAGCTTTCCCAGCGCCACTCGTCGTCGCTGTTCCACGCAATGATCGGGCAGATTCGCCCGGCCTCCGCTAGCGTCTCCTGGTCGAACTCGTCGTGGTGGGTGGCGATAAACACCGCGTCGTAGCCGCCGCCGCGCAAGGTGGCGA
>LJCR01000173.1 GCA_001399705.1 Kouleothrix aurantiaca | reverse complement strand
ATCAGGTATAATAAGCCGCCAGCTTTTTGACGACGATTCGGCGGCGCGTGCCACATGCTGCGCGCTCGCCGGCGATACACTACCGCGCTATAAGGAGGAATCATGTCGGTCATTGACACGATCTGGCAGAACGACCCCGACGTTGCCCGCATTCTCGCCAGCGAGGCGCGCCGCCAGCGTGATGGCCTGGAGCTGATCGCCAGCGAGAACTATGTCAGCCGCGCCGTGCTTGAAGCACAGGGCTCGGTCCTCACCAACAAGTACGCCGAGGGCTACCCGGGCAACCGCTACTACGGCGGCTGCGAGTTCGTCGACGAGGTCGAGAACCTGGCGCGCGACCGCGCCCGCGAGCTGTTTGGCGCGGCCTACGCGAATGTCCAGCCGCACTCGGGCACGCAGGCGAACATGGCCGTGTACTTCACCTTCCTCAAGCCCGGCGACACCGTGCTGGGCATGAATCTGTCGCACGGCGGCCACCTGACGCATGGCTCGCCTGTGAACTTCTCGGGCCAGCTGTACCGCTTTGTTGCCTATGGCGTCGACCCGCACACCGAGATGATCGACTACGAGGAAGTCGAGGCGATTGCGCGCCGCGAAAACCCGCGCATGATCACCGTCGGCGCCAGTGCCTACTCGCGCGCGATCGATTTTTCGCGCTTCCGCCAGATCGCCGACGCGGTGGGCGCGTACCTGTTCGCCGACATCGCGCACCCGGCCGGCCTGATCGCCAAAGGCCTGCTGCCCAGCCCGGTGCCCTATGCGCACGTCACCACCACCACCACGCACAAAACCCTGCGCGGCCCGCGTGGCGGCCTGATCATTCTGGGCGAAGATTTCGAGAACCCGTTTGGCCAGAAGGCCGCCAAGAGCGGCCGCACGCTGATGATGTCCGAGCTGCTCGACAAGGCAGTGGTGCCGGGCATGCAGGGCGGCCCGCTTATGCACGCCGTTTCGGCCAAGGCGGTGGGCTTCCGCGAGAACTTGCAGCCCGCGTTTGCCGACTACGCTGCGCAGATCATTCGCAACGCGCAGGCCCTGGCCGGGGCGCTGCTTGCGCGCGGCTACCACATCATCTCGGGCGGCACCGACAACCACCTGATGCTGGTCGATCTGCGCAGCAAGAGCAAGAGCATCACCGGCAAGGCCGCGCAGGAAACGCTGGATCGCGCGCACATTACGCTGAACAAAAACTCGGTGCCCTTTGACGACAAGTCGCCCCTGATCACCAGCGGCGTGCGAATCGGCACGCCCGCGATCACCACCCGCGGCATGGGCGTGGCCGAGATGGAGCGCATCGCCGGGCTGATCGACCAGGTGCTGAGCAACATCGAGGACGAGGCCACCATCAAACGCGTGGGCGAAGAGGTCAAGGCGCTGTGCGCGGCGTTCCCGGTGCCAGGGGCGGATGGGTATGATCAGGATTAGGTAGCGGTCAGGAGATGGTCTCAATTCAGGAGTCTCTTCTGACTCCTGCAACCTGACTCCTGAATGCTGGGAGGGTATGATGATCCGAGACCTTCGCATCGCGGTGATTGGCGCGGGCATTATGGGCGAGGCGATGATCAGCGGCATGCTGCGCCACGAGCTGGTGCCGCCCGAGCAGATCATGGCCACCGAGCTGCGCGCCGATCGCCGCGACGAGATTGCCGCGCGCTATGGCGTGCAGGTGACCGACGATAATGTGGCGGCGGTGCACTGGGGGCAGGTGGCGGTGTTCGCCGTCAAGCCGCAGACGCTGCCCAAGCTGCTGCCCGAGCTGCGCGGCACGCTCAACGACGGCGAGCTGGTGATTTCGATTGTCGCTGGCGCGCCGATCCGCCACTTCGCCGAGCTACTCCAGCACCCGCAGATTGTGCGCTCGATGCCCAACACGCCCGCGCAGATCGGCGAGGGCATGACGGTGTGGACGGCCGCCGATGCCGTGACCGAGGAGCAGCGCGGCTGGGCGCGCACCATCCTCGAATCGTTCGGCCAGGAGCAGTACGTCGACGACGAGAACTACCTCGACATGGCGACGGCGCTTTCGGGCACCGGGCCGGCCTATTTCTTCCTGCTGATGGAGGCGATGGTCGATGCCGGCGTGCACCTGGGTTTCCCGCGCTACATGGCGCAAAAGCTGGTGCTGGAGACCATGCAGGGCTCGGTGCTGTATGCCCAGAAGAGCGGCAAGCACCTGGCCGAGCTGAAGAATGGCGTGACCTCGCCGGGCGGCACCACCGCTGCCGCGCTGTACGAGCTTGAGCGCGGCGGGCTGCGCACGGTGCTCACCGACGCGATCTGGGCGGCCTACCGGCGCTCGGCCGAGCTGGGCAAGGGGAAGTGAGCGCAGGAGACAAGGGACAGGAGACAGGGGACAGGAGGCACACAATTGCTGCATAGCTGCTGCCCACTGCTTCCTGCCCACTGCCAGAAGGGACAAAACGGCCGTGCAATGCACGGCCGTTTTGTGTTGGCAACGATGTTGGAGCAGAGCGTTTTGCGGGCGGAATAGAAGAGGAGCCCGCCCTGGCGTGGCTTGGTCGTAGTGTGGGCCAGGGCAATGGCTACGAAGAAGCTAATTCGTGAAGGTGCGATGCGTGGCGGCAATGTGGATTGAACAACGACGCTGCTCCTCTTCGGTTCGAGCTATAGCATAGCGCCTGCGCGCCGCATTGAGAAGCCAGCCAGATTACGCAGGGATTACGTACATCTCACTTTTTTGTCATCCAGCATGGGGACGCCAAAAAAAGAAGCTCGGGGCGGCGCACCATCCCCGAGCCTATATCTGCAAATGTTCGGCGTTACACGACGCCTGGGTTCGTGATATGCCTGCGCATCCTGAGTGCGCGAAGCGCGTATCGAAGGGTGCGCTTCTTGTCCATACTATCAGGCTTGTGCTACTTGTTGCGGCGCAGCACCAGGATGCCCGCGCCAATCAGGATGACTGGCAGCAGCATGCGGCCAAAGCCCGGGATCATGCCCAGCAGAATAAACGCGCCGACGCCCAGCAGAATAATGCCCAGCAGGCGGTTGCGGCGATCTTCCGGCGCGGCATTGCTGGCCGGCGCACCACCAACATTGTTGATCGGAATCTCGGTCTCGGGATCGATCGGCTGGCCGGTCATTGGGTCGTAGCGCACGCGCCGGCTCGACACAAACACCTCGCGCACTTCGTCGCCGACGCGCTGGGCCTGCTGGCGCATTTCGTCAAATACCTCGCTCGGCGCGGCGCGCTGCCCGCTCTCGGCCGGCATGATCAGCCAGAGCACCGGGTAGAGCAGAATGCCCACGCCGCTCAGGGCCAGCGCCACAAACGCCAGGCGCACAATCACCGGGTCGATCGCCAGATACTGGCCAATGCCGCCGGCCACGCCCGCAATAATTTTATCGGTGCGGCTCCGCATCAGCCGCTGAGTTGGGTTGTACATCGTCGTCTCCTTGAGTGTCTACGGCTTGTGGCCGGTTCGTTTCGTTCCTGCCAATGAGACGGCGGTGCTGCGGGCTTTGTTGCACGGTTTCGCCCGAATTATGAGGACGCGCCGCGATACTGCTCGATCGCGGCATCGGCGTGCGGCCGGCCACCGTCGCGGTAGGCGGCGACGAGCGCATCCACATCGAATGGGACGCGGCGGAATTCCAGCCCGAAATGCGCGCCGTCGGCGGTGAGGATGGCGTATTCGGCCCAGGGGTCGGCGCGAAAGCCCGCTTCGTCCTGCTGGTGGCTGTACGCGAAGCCGATGCTGCCGGGGTTGAAGAAGCGGCGCGCACCCAGGCGGCGGATCTGCTGGAGGTGGGTGTGGCCGCCAGTGAATAGCTGCGCCGCGCTGTTGCCCAATAATGCTTCCGCCTCGGCGTCGGGCGTGCTGGGCAGCAGCACGTCGTCATACGAGGTTGGCGAGCCATGGAAGCAGAGAAGCTGCTGGCCCGCGCCAAGATCGAGCGTGATGGTGGGCTGAAACGCGGCGATGAACTCACGGTCGGCGGGCGCGAGCTGCGTCAGCGCCCAGTCGCGCACATCGTCCATGCGGCGGCGGCGCTCGGGTTCGATCTGCTCCGCGCCACTGTCGGCGCCGGTCAGCAGCCAGTCGTCGGCGTTGCCCATGACGGTGGGAATGCCAGCCGCGCGCAGGCGCGCCACCACCTGCGCAGGTTGCGGGCCGCCCTGAATGGCGTCGCCCAGGCAGACGATCTGGTCGACCTGCGCGGCCTCGATGTCGGCCAGCGCGGCGGCAAATGCCACGTCGTTCCCATGAATGTCGGAAATCACCGCGACCCGCATGGCTGCCTCCTTTGGTCTTGCTAGTGGAAAACCTTTTTGTTTACCACCAAGACACCAAGACACCAAGGAGTGTTTTAGTAAACCTTGGTGCCTTGGTGTCTTGGTGGTTCATAATTATTATTGATCTGTGTCATCTGTGAAATCTGTGGACGACTAACGCGAGAGCGCGGCAACTGGCTCGTGCTCGCCGGCCCACAGTCGCCGCAGCTCGTCGCTGGTGGCCAGCAGCTCGTCGAGCGTGCCGCGCGCCTCGATTTTCCCATCTTTCAGCACAACGATCTGGTCAGCGCGGCGCAGCGCGGCGCGGCGGTGCGATACTGCGAGAATAGTCGGCGGTTGGCGGGCGGCAGCTGGCAGTGCGTCGTTCTGCAACGGCTGACTGCTGACTGCGGTCTGCCGACCGTTGATTCTTTCCCACAAGGTTTTTTCTGTCTCCACATCCAGCGCGCTCGACAGGTCGTCGAACACCAGCAGCGCGGGCTGGCGTACAAACATCCGCGCGGCGGCGGCGCGCTGCACCTGCCCGCCCGAAAGGCGCATGCCCTTCGCGCCCACCGCTGTTTCGAGGCCGTCGGGCATTTGCGCCAGGTCGTGCTCGAACACCGCCAGCCGCAGCGCGCCCGGCAGGTCGGCCTGCGCCTCGGGCTGGCCCAGCAGCAGGTTTTCGCGCAACGTATCGCTGAACAGGCGCGGGGCCTGGGCGGTGTAGGCGGCGCGCGGCGGCACAAAGAACGAGCCGGGCTGCGCGACTTCCGCGCCGTTCCACAGCACCGCGCCCGAGTCGGCGGGCAGCAGCCCAAGCAGCGTGCGCAGCAGGGTCGTCTTGCCCGACCCCACCCGCCCGGTGATCACGGTGAACGATCCGCGCGGCACCGTGAAGCTCACGTCCGCAATGCCGCGCCCCGAGTCGGGGAAGTGGAAGCTCAGGCCGCGCACATCCAGCGACTCGAGGGCGGGCGCGTCGGGTTCGGCATCTTGCGGGCGCGGCTGGCTCCACACCGGGCTGTGGCGCACCAGCGTTTCGGAGGGCGCGCCTTGCAGCAGCGTCACCATGCGCTCGAAGGAGACGCCGGCCTGGCGGTACTTCGCCAGAATTTTGCCGAAGTGGCCGGTGAAGTGGGCCAGCAGGCCGAGGTAGTACACGAACAGCGCGAAGTCGCCAATGGTGAAGGTGCCACGCTGAATCGCCGAGGCGGTGAGCAGCAGAATCGCGCCGGTGCCCAGGCTGGCGGCATTCTCGAACACCGCATTCAGCACCTCGGTGAACAGGCGGTCGCGCAGGCCTGACACGCGGCGGGCATCGTTCAGCGTGCGGAAATGCGCCACCGCGCGCTCTTCCGCGCCGGCCACCTGCACCGCCTGCACCGCGCCAAACAGCTCGCCCACAAAGCCGGTGACATCGCCGGTGGTGGAGCGGCTGGCCCGCCGGTAGTTCTCGATGCGCTTGCGCGCCATGTTCGTCACAACGAGCACCCGCCCCAGCCGCAGA
>LJCR01001729.1 GCA_001399705.1 Kouleothrix aurantiaca | reverse complement strand
GAGTGGGGCAATCGCAACCACATCGCACCCCGCCGCGACCTTTGGCAACCTCGACGACATCGCGGTGCTGCTGCGCACACAGCGTCGCCAGCGCCGCGCGTCGGCAGAGGCTATTCAGGCGAGCGGGCAGCTCGCGCTGTTCTAAGGTATGGCGTTGCCAGGAGTATGTGGGAAATCATATACTCCTGGCAACCATCTCCGCAACGCTGTATAATCACAACCCATGAGGATCTATGACTGAGAGAACCCAAACCGATAGCTTTGACACAGCCTGGAAGGAGGCGCTGGATCGGTATCTGCCGGACTTCATGCGCCTGTTTTTCCCGCAGGCGTTCGCTGAGATCGACTGGTCCCGGGGCTACGAGCTGCTTGACACCGAGCTGCAGCAGGTTGTTCGTGACGCCGAGCTTGGGCGCCGGCAGGCCGATCGGCTCATACAGGTTGCGCGCCTAAGCGGCGAGCGGGCGCTTGTGTATATGCATATCGAAGTGCAGAGCCAGCACGAAGTCGGCTTTGCCGAGCGGATGTATATCTACCACTACCGGATCCACGACCGCTACCGGCAACCAATCGTTAGTTTGGCTGTCCTCGGCGATGACCGCCCGGCGTGGCGGCCAGCGGGCTATGGATACGCGCTGTGGGACTGCGCACTTGAGTTTCGCTTTCCAATCGTTAAGCTGCTGGACTACGCCCAACGGCGTGATGAGCTGGAGCGCGATGCCAATCCGTTTGTGACAGTGGTGCTGGCTCATCTTGCGACACAGGAGACCAGGCACAACTACGCGCAGCGGGCGTTCGCCAAGTTCGCGCTCACGCGCCGGCTGTACACCCTGGGCTATGATCGGCAACTGATCATCGATCTGTATCGTTTTATTGATTGGATGGTCACGCTGCCGCCCGACATGGAAGTCGCCGTTTGGCAGCAGATCAAAGACTTCGAACAGGAGGGACAGATGTCGTATATCACGACCGCCGAGCGCATCGGACATGCCGAGGGCCTCCAAGCCGGGCGAGCGGAAGGACTGGTCGAAGGCATTGGCGCGATGCTCGATCTGAAGTTTGGTTCCGCTGGCACTGCGTTGATGTCCGAGATCCAGGAAATTACCGATATTGCTACGCTGGAACGGCTGCTGCTGACGATCAAAACTGCGGTGACACCCGAAGATGTCCGTGCCGCCTACACGCCTGACGTGTAGCTCCGTCCTGTAGTACCGCATCTGCGCACGTTTCCGCCTGTCTCGTGACGTTCAGCCGCTCGCGCCCGGCGCGATGAGCGCGCTTCGCACCCCGGCTGCGTTCAACGGGCACAATTCATCCACACTATCATCACACCCACACATGGGAGGTATCACCTGACCTCCCATGTGTGGGGGTCATGGATGCCTCCTGCTGAAAGGAGCAGACCGTGACCACTCCGACCTACAACGACCCATTCGGACTGCTGCGCAACAAAAAGGCCGCCGAGCTTGCCGCCGGCGCGTTCACCGCGCTCCAGGCGATTCCACCTGCTCAGCGCTCGCGCTACTCGCCCCCTGGCGAGGATGCAACGATTG
>LJCR01001728.1 GCA_001399705.1 Kouleothrix aurantiaca | reverse complement strand
ATGCGCAACAAGCTAATCGCAAGCGTCTTTGAACATATGCTCTTCCGCGATGTCAGCCAGCACGTGCGGGGCATTCGCACGCGGCTTGGCTTGCCAGCGCACGGGCCGGATGTGCTGAGCAGCACGCTCTCGCCGTTTCTGTACATGCACCCGTCCACGCCCGCGTTTGAGTACCCGCGCAGCGATCTCGCGCCACAGGTGCATTTCATTGGCCCGCTGCTGCCGCGGCCATCGCTCGATTTCGAGCCGCCCGTGTGGTGGAACGACCTCCATAGCGGCAAGCAGGTCGTGCTCGTCAATCAGGGCACCGTCGCAACCGAGCTGAACGACCTGATTGTGCCCACGCTCCAGGCCCTGGCCGGCGACGACCTGCTTGTTATCGCGACCACTGGCGGCGCAACCGCTGCGGAGCTTGGCATCGGCATCCCGGCCAATGCGCGTGTCGAGCCATTTGTGCCATTTGCCGAATTGCTGCCACATATCGATCTCATGATCACCAATGGCGGCTATGGCGGCGTGCAATTCGCGCTTGCGCAGGGCATCCCGCTGATTGTGGCGGGCACCACCGAAGACAAACCTGAGGTAGCGGCGCGGGTGGCCTGGAGCGGTGCGGGCATGAACCTGCGAACCAAAACGCCAACGCCCGAGCAAATTCGCGCTGCGGTGCAATCAGTGCGACGCAATGCGCAATACAGCCTCAACGCCGAACGTATCCGCGCCGACTACGCCCGCCACAATGCGCCACACGAAGCTGCCCGCTTGCTGGAGCAACTGGCTGCGAGCAAGCAACCTGTGCCCCGCACTGAGCTTCCCGAGCGCTCAGCGCGCCACGCCGGGCACGGCACCACGGGCGAATTGGCGTGACGGACGCGTGTTTGCGCTTCTTCGGCTGTGGTTTTACACTAACAATGGCGGCTCTGCTGTACCAAGCAGAGCCGCCATTTGGCTTCCGAAACGATATTCGAACGGCCTACTCTGTGCGGCGCGGGCGGCACTGCAGGCGCTTGAGCAGGCCGCCGCGCTGGGCATTGCGTGAGAACCGCGCTTTTGTTCACCACGAAGGCTCGAAGACACGAAGATTTTGAGAGAACGAATCATTAGCCAATACCTGCCGCCGGCGACCGATTTGAAGTAATGTATTCGTTTCTCAAAGTTTGCGCTCTATGAGCGCAAACTTTGAGAAACATAAACGGAAAATACCGCTCTGCCGAAGGCAAAAGGAATAATTCACACGTGGTGTGAAAGGAGCAGTTGATGGATGTTCGCCAGCCGATTGCGGCGCAATACCTCGCCGCGCTCGAAATGCTGAAAGGCGCAATCGCCGCCTGCCCCGACGCGCTCTGGCAGCGCGCGGGCGACATCACGCCCTTCTGGCAGGTGGCATACCACGCGCTGTTCTACACCAACCTTTACCTCAACGAATCCGAGCAGGCCATCACACTGTGGCCCGGCCACCGCGAAGAATATCGCCACGAAAAGCCGCACGACGGCCCTGCGCCCGAGCCGGCCAGCAAGGCGGCCGTGCTTGAATTTCTGGCGCACTGCCAGAATTT
>LJCR01001727.1 GCA_001399705.1 Kouleothrix aurantiaca | reverse complement strand
GCAGCTTATGCCAAAAATGGAAGAATGCTTTTGAATTGTCATGCTCAGCGAAGCAACTCTTGCCCTGCATCCTGAGTAGGCCCACAGGGCCGTATCGAAGGGTGCGGCTCGCCAACGCATTTTTGTAAACCATAATTGGTATGAATTGTCATGCTCAGCGAAGCAACTCTTGCCCTGCATCCTGAGTAGGCCCGCAGGGCCGTATCGAAGGGTGCGGCTCGCCAACGCATTTTTTGCGAACCATAATTGGTATGAATTGTCATGCTCAGCGAAGCAACTCTTGCCCTGCATCCTGAGTAGGCCCGCAGGGCCGTATCGAAGGGTGCGGCTCGCCAGCACATTTTTTGTAAACCATAATTGGTATGAATTGTTATGCTCAGCGAAGCATCTCTTTCCCTGCATCCTGAGTAGGCCCGCAGGGCCGTATCGAAGGGTGCGGCTCGCCAACACATTTTTTGCGAACCATTAGTATTGCAAGTTCTCAGCACCTTTACGCACTACGCACCACGCACTACGAAGCCAAAATCGTAGTGCGTGGTGCGTAGTTTGGCACTATGGCGTCCGGTGCCGTCTAGCCGCCCGGCGCGAGGTGCTGCCGCACAAAGGCTTGCACGCCGGGATCCTGATAGTAGCTGGAATGATCGACGGCGGCGCGGAATTGCTGGTCGGCGGTGAATGTGCGCGAGCCGGCATCGATGTCGAGCGCGCTGGCCGTGTTCACCACCAGGTCATTCGCTTCGCCCATAAACACCTGCATCGCCAGCGCGGCAAATGCCTGCTTGAAGCCCTGCTGCATCACATCCGAAATCGCGAAGCTGGAGGTGACGGCCGCATAAGGCACGCGCTCGTTCACGCCCGCCTGGTTGGCTGCATTGATCTGTTTCTGGAAATCGCTGCCGGGCGTCATCGCGGCGATGCCGGGCAGGTCGAAGGTGCTTTGCGCGGCGGCCTTGAGCACCAGCTCCAGCAGCGCCGGTGCCCAGAAGGCCCCGCCGCCCAGAGTCGCCAGCCAGCTGCCCAGCGTCAGCCCCACCGACACCAGCCGATCCCAGCGCGCCGGTTCGGCCAGGCGCGTGCCGGCGTGCGGCGAGCCGGCCGTCAGCAGGCGGCGCGGGCGGAATTTCGGCGTGCTGTCGATCAGCTCGACCAGGCTGCGTATCACCAGGCCGCCGCGGCTGTGCGCCATCAGATCGACGCTCAGCTGCAGGTCGTCGGGGATCATACTCAGCAGGGTGCGCGCATTTTCCAGCGGCGTGCGCGTGACGGTCGGGTGGTCGTAGCTAATCACGGCGTCGTAGCCGCTGGCCGGCTCGGGCACGAATTTCGATCCGCCGCCACCTGCCGTCGAGCTGCCGAAACCGTGCACATACAATAGTATGCGCCGCTCGCCGCCGGGTGGCAGCAGCGCGCGCCATGCTTCAAAGCCTGCGAGAGGCTGCCAGCCAGTATCTCTATGCGCTAGTGGCACCGGCTCGGGCTCGAAGCGGCGCACCGTCGCCAGCAGCGCCTGGTCGAGCGGGCGCGCATTGCCGATCGTGAAGATGTAGTCGGCGTT
>LJCR01001726.1 GCA_001399705.1 Kouleothrix aurantiaca | reverse complement strand
CTCATGGGAAGCTCCTGTATCTTCTGGTTGTCTTACAGCACCATGATGCCACAGAGCTTCCTTAACTTTTTACTTGATGCGCATGGGGCACGGGGGCGAAGCGCCCCGAAAAGAAAACGCCAAAAAGTCTCAAGAAAAAAGTATCTCAATATCCTCGCGCGTGAGCGCCTTGAACACGCCGCCCTCCGCGCCGATCACCTGCTCGACCAGCTCGCGCTTGTGGGCCTGGAGTTGCAGAATTTTCTCCTCGACGGTGTCGCGCGCGATCAGCTTGTACACAAACACCGGCTTGTCCTGCCCGATGCGGTGCGTGCGGTCGGTGGCCTGCTGCTCGACCGCCGGGTTCCACCACGGGTCGATATGGATGACATAGTCGGCGGCGGTCAGGTTCAGGCCCACGCCGCCGGCCTTCAGGCTGATCAGAAAGAAGGGCACCGTGTCGTCGTTCTGGAAGCGATCGACCTCGCCCTGGCGGTCGCGGGTTTGCCCGTCGAGGTAGCAGTACGGGATGCCGCGCTCGTCGAGCGCTTCGCGCACAAGCGTCAGCATTTGCACGAACTGCGAGAACACCAGCGCGCGGTGGCCCTCGGCGCGCAGCGTGTCGAGCGTGTCGAGCAGCAGGTCGAATTTGCCCGAATTGCCTTTGAACTTCGCGTCGACCAGGCGCGGGTGGATGCTGATCTGGCGCAGGCGCAGCAGCCCTTCGAGGATTTTCATGCGCGCGTCGTTCATGCCGTCGTCGTCGATCATGCCGAGCAGCTGGGCGCGATAGTAGTCGCGCTGCTTGTCGTACAGCTTGCGCTGGGCCGGCTCCATGTCGCACATCACCACTTCTTCGGTGCGCGGCGGCAGGTCAGCGGCGACCTGATCCTTGGTGCGGCGCAGGATGAACGGGAAGACCATCTTGCGCAGGAACTGGGCGGCATCCTGGTTTTGCTGGCGCTCAATCGGGTTGATGAACTCTTCGCGGAAGTAGCTGATATCGCCGAGCAGGCCGGGATTGAGAAATGCGAACTGCGACCACAGCTCGCCGGTGCTGTTTTCGATTGGCGTGCCGGTGAGTACCAGCCGATGCTTCGCGTTCAGCAGCCGCGCCGCCTTGGACGTTTCGGCCGCCGGGTTCTTGATCGCCTGCGACTCGTCGAGAATGGCGTAGTTGAACTGGTAGGTGCGCAGCGCCGCGATGTCGCGCAGCATCGTGCCGTAGGTGGTCAGCACCAGATCGTAGTTCGCGAACTCCTGCGGGTCGGTGATGCGCCCCTGGTCGGCGTGCACATACACTGCCAGATCGGGCGTGAACTTCTCGGCTTCGCGCTGCCAGTTGAACAGGAGCGAGCGCGGCATCACTACCAGCGTGGCGGGGGCGTCGTTTTCCTTTTCGTAGAGCGACTCGATGAACGCGAGGGTTTGGATGGTCTTGCCCGTGCCCATGTCGTCGGCCAGGCAGCCGCCGAAGTTATACTCGCGCAGGAAGTGCAGCCAGTCGTAGCCAAACTTCTGGTAGGGGCGCAGCTCGCCCTTGAAGGTGGTGGGCAGCGGCTGCGGCACAATCCGCT
>LJCR01001725.1 GCA_001399705.1 Kouleothrix aurantiaca | reverse complement strand
ATCTCATGATGGGTTGCTACGCTTTCAAGGAACGAGCGGCGCGGCGCGGCGTCGCTGATGTGGCTGGCGTACCCCAGCAGAAGGTCATATGCAGCGCGCAGAACACCGGCGGCGCGCGGGTCGCTGCTTGCCTCGAGCACGAGGAAGCAGCTGAGGTAGATGAAAAACGGCTCGTCCATTCCTGCGCGCGGATGCTCATCAAGCGCCTGCCCGATGGCTTCGGCGTAGCCGAGCGCTCCCGCCAGCTCGCCGCGCGCCAGCGTCACGTGGGCGAGGCCGGCGCGGGCTTCGGCGGCGAATGGCGCTTTGCCCAGCTCATCGTACAGCGCCTGCGCCTGCTGGTACGCAGCTTCTGCCTGGCCGAGGCCGCCGAGGCGGGCGTGCGCATGACCGAGCAGGATCAAAGCGCCGGCCTGGCCTTCTCTGCTGCCGGATGTTACGGCGAGCCGTCGCGCCTTTTCGGCGTGCTCCAGCGCCTGATCGTGCCGGCCTGTCTGATGCGCGAGCCACGCCCAGGAAAGCTGCCCATGAACTTCTTCCTCGTGCGAATCGATCGCGCCGATGGTTTGCTCAAACTGTTCGAGCACATCACGGGCGCGGCCAAAGCTGCCCTGGAAGAGATGAATGCGCGCGAGCGAAGACAACGCAAACGCGGCTTCCGCATATTCGTCGATGTCGTGAAGAATGGGCAGCGCCTGCTCGAGCAGGCCCTGCGCCCGCCCGTAGTCGCCCTGCAGCCGCACGACCTCGCCGAGCTCGGCCAGAACTGTGCCTTCACCCCAGCGCGAGCCGATGGTGCGGGCGATCTGCAACGCGCGTTCGTATGCTGTCCTTGCGGCGGCATAGTCGCCCGACAGGCGATTGCAGTTGCCAAGATTGGCGACGGCAGTCATTTCGCGGTGCAAGCTGCCCTGCGTCTGCGCAATATGCAGGGCTTCGAGAAAGAACTGCCGGGCGGCCGGGTAGTGGTTTTCGATGATGAGCGTGAAGCTTCCCAGCCACACACATGCGCTGTATTCCACTTCGAGCAGGCCGTCCAGCGGCTGGTGCTCGTTCTGGTGGCGCCGCACCAATTGGCGGGCCAGCTCCAGGTGAGTTCGATAGCCCTCGTTTCTGCCCATGCGCCCGAGCGTGCGTCCTGCGGTCAGGTGGCCAAGCGCCGCGCCTTCCACACCGCCATTGGCTTCGCCCATTGCCACCGCCTGGAGCGCAAGGGGTAGCGCCAGGCCATTCTTGCCATAGCCGGCGAGCGCGCGCGCCTGCAGCGCCAGCAGCTTGCTCAGCACCGCCCACGCGCGCCGTGTGCCCGGCTCGCCTGCGGGTAAGCGGCTGGCATGCAAAGTGACGTGCTCGGCTGCGTGGGCGAAGGCGTGTTCGCCTTCGGAAAACTGGCCGGTGTAAAAATAGAATTGGAACAAACTGTACGCACTGCTGTCCAGCAGCTCGACCTGGGCATTGGTCCTGGCCCATGCCCACGCCTGCCGCCCGTTGTCGACCTCGCCGCGGATCTCAGCCGCCCCCTCCCCCGGTTCCTTGCCCACCACGCGCTGTTCCCGT
>LJCR01001724.1 GCA_001399705.1 Kouleothrix aurantiaca | reverse complement strand
GCCGGCGTGGAGGATGGGCTCGACGCCGGCCAGCGCCGCGATGGCGCGCGGATCAAGGGTGCCGTGGGTGTCGGAGATGACGCCAATGCGCATGATTATTCCTTTTCCAGCACGTAAATGGTTGGGTGGCTGCCGAACAGGCTAATGACCAGCTCGCGGGCCGGGCGCAGCGCCGGCAATTCAGCCAGCGCGCCACCAACTTCGGCCACGCGGTCGGTGAGCAGCACCGCGCGCCCGCCCGGCCGCAGCACACGCGCGGCCTCGCCCAGTAGCGCGCGGTAGAACGCGCCCATGTCGGCGTCGGGCAGCACCTGCCGGCCCCAGGGCGGGTTGCACACCAGCGCGTCGATGCCGGCGTCGTCGGCCTGCTGGATGTGGCGCAGCAGGGTTGCTTCCTCGCCGCCGCTATACTTTGGGCTGGCGACATCGCTCATCCTGCCGTTTTCCCAGTCGGCCTTTTCATACCAGGGGTAGTAAAACGCCATCACCGGGCGGCGGCTCTGCGCCTGCGCCGGCGTGGCACCGCTGGGCGCGATCACCAACCCAATCAGCACTAAAATCGTTGCGAACACGCCAACAGAACGTAGGGTGGAACGAAATCGCATAACTCTCCTGTACACTAGGCGCCGCCAAAACGTCACACAAAACTGGCGCTTGGCCGGGCGCAGCGTCGATACAGCGCGCAGCATATGCTTCTGCGCCGCCGAGATCATACCATCCCGCACGGCGCTCGGCAAGGAATCGGGCGCGCATATGGTACAATGCCGGCCTGCTGCCGTAGCTGCACACTGTGCTACAATACGGCCGGTCAGAAGGAAACAAGTCACATGGACGAGCTAGCGCTGTTCTCGATCGGCCACTCGAACGTGCCGGTTGGGCAGCTGATCGAGCGCCTGCGCCGCCACGACATCGCAGTGGTATGCGATGTGCGCAGCAAGCCCTATAGCCGCTACAGCCCGCAGTTCAACCGCGAGGCCGTGGCAGAAAGTTTGGAAGCGGCCGGGTTTACCTACCGCTACTTTGGCGATGCGCTGGGTGGCCTGGGCGGCGAGCCCGCGCCAGGCTTCGCGCGCGGCATCGAGCAGCTCGTTGCACTGGGCGAGCAGAATCGCGTGGCCTTTATGTGCGCCGAGGCCGACTACCACGGCTGCCACCGCCAGCGCCTGATCACCCCGGCGCTGATCGAGCGCGGCGTGAGCGTCTGGCACATCATGGGCGACGGCAGCCTTGAGCGCGGCGCAATCGCGCCCGAGCAGATGCGGCTGTTCTGATGCAGCGCTGGCGACATATGCCTGGGTTGCTGCGCGCGGTGCTTACGCTGGCACTGCTGGCCGGCTCGCTGGCCGCCTGCGGCTTCGAGCAGCAGCCAAGCGAGCCGGCGCAAAGCGACCAGAGCGGCGGCGGCCTTGCGCCCGAAACCGTGGCCAAAAACTTTTTCGACGATCTGCGCACAGCCATGAACGACAAGCAGATCGCCAGCGAGGATCGGCGCAGCAAGTGGGTCGAGCAGCTTTCGAACTACTTTGCACCGGCTGAGCGCGACGACATGCGCATCGCGC
>LJCR01001722.1 GCA_001399705.1 Kouleothrix aurantiaca | reverse complement strand
ATCTTGTACGGGACGGGCAGCTCAAGCGCATCAGCAAGGATCACTCGCTGGTGATGCGGCTGGTCGACCTTGGGCAGATCACCGAAGACGACATCTACACCCACCCGCAGCGCAACGCCGTGCTGCGCTCGCTCGGCGACAAGCCCGACGTCGAGATCGATCTGTTCAGCGTGCGGCTCAAACCCGGCGATGCGCTGTTCCTGTGCTGCGACGGGCAGTGGGAAATGACGCACGACCCGCAGATGAACGAGATCATCGCCAAGCACGACGACCCGCAGGCCGCATGCGAAGCCCTGGTGGCTGCCGCCAACGCCAACGGCGGCGACGACAACATCACCGCCGTGCTGGTTCGCTTTGAAGGATACGGAGAATAACAAGCCAGCAGCAGGCAGGCGGCAGTGTGCAGCACAACGCCATTCTGCGAACTGCCCGCTGCTGGCTGCCGACTGATATGCGTTGCCCAACTTGCCAACATGAAAATCCGGCCGGCCAGCCCTTCTGCTCGGAATGCGGCCAGCGCCTGGTCACACCTCCTGCCGATGCGGCTGGGCCGGCTACTGGCGCGCTGCCCCAGCAGACGGTGCTGCAAGATCGCTATATCATCACCAACCGGCTTGGCCAGGGTGGCATGGGCGCGGTCTATCGCGCCGGCGACCGCCGCCTGAGCACGGTGACATGGGCGGTCAAGGAAATGAGCCAGTCGGCGATCACCGGCCCGCTGGAGCGCCAGCGCGCGCGCGACCTGTTCCGCCACGAAGCCGAAATGCTGGCCGGGCTCAACCACCCCAACCTGCCGCGCGTCACCGACCACTTCGAGCAGGATGGCAAAGCCTACCTGGTGATGGAGTACGTGCCGGGCCACACGCTGCGCGAGGAGCTGAACCGGCGCGGCGGCCCGCTCGATGAGCCGTTTGTGCTGGAGTGCGCCTTGCAGCTGTGCAATGTGCTGCACTACCTCCACACGCGCCAGCCGCAGGTGATCTTCCGCGATCTCAAGCCCGCCAACGTCATGGTGGTGGCGCAGCCGCCCAGCCCAAACAGCAATGACTCTGCCGATACGCCACTGTTCCGCCTGATCGATTTCGGTATTGCGCGGCTGTTTAAGCCCGAGCAGAGTGGCGATACGATGATTATCGGCACGCCGGGCTACGCGCCGCCCGAGCAGTATGGCCGCGGCCAGACCGACGCGCGCAGCGATGTCTACAGCCTGGGCGTAACGCTGCACCAGCTTCTTTCGGGCCAGCCGCCGGCGAGCGTGCCGCCGCCACCAATTCTTTCGCTCAACCCGGCTGTTTCGCCCGCGCTGGCGCGCATCCTTACGCGCGCGACGCAGGCCGAGCCAGCCGACCGCTACCAGACAGTGGACGAAATGCGGCGCGATCTGCTGGCGCTGCGCGCGGCAATTGCTGCACAGGCAGCTCCTGCAACCCTGCCGCCGCCCCAGCCGCGCCTGGCGCATCAGCCCAGCCCACGCCTGGCGCAGCAAGCCGCCCCGCGCGTGGCCACGCCCGCGCCCGACTACCAGCCGCGCGTGACGACCTCGCTGCCCGCGCCCACCAC
>LJCR01001723.1 GCA_001399705.1 Kouleothrix aurantiaca | reverse complement strand
CTGTCACCGTTCGATCGCCAATCGAAAGTGTGGGCAGCGGGTCGTTGATTGTGCCGACGCCCTGCGATTTGGTAGCGATGGTCGCTTTCTTTGCGTTGAAAAGATTGAGAAAGAACGTTTCGCTGCCCTCAGCCTTGGTGTCGCTTTTTATCGTTACTGAGACGACCGCTGATTGTTTAGATGTAGAAAGCTGGATTGGGTTCTTGCTACTGACAGCCACATAGTCGCTGCCGGCGATTGCCGTGCCGTCGCTGGTCGCATAATCGACGTTCACTGTCTGAGTGATATTGGGCGATGCGCTGATTGTAAATGAGGCGAGCGACTGGCCGGAAACGGGCTCGGTGACGGTGACATCATTGATGGTAATAGTTGTTGGCGTGTCTGCCGCCAGGGGAATTGCCAGCGCCAGCGAGGGCGCGGCGTTTGCGGCTACACCAGCAATCAGGCCCATACAAACGAAAACAACAATAAACAATAGCCGTTTTGATTTCATACCAAATTCCCCTTTTGGTCTGGGTTGGTGGCTTCAGAGCCAGCGATCTGCACTTGATCCAAGCCGAAAACAGCACAAAAGAAGCAAAAATTCGCTGCTGCCAGGAAAAATGATGCAGATCGGTGAAGCCTGGCGCCGTAGTTGCCGCAGTAAACATACTCCTGATGTTTGGATTACCACAGATTGTATCACTTCGTGATATATGGTCAAGTAATATGCAATGACGATATGTTCATTCCAGGT
Source organism: Kouleothrix aurantiaca (assembly GCA_001399705.1). Classification (GTDB taxonomy): domain Bacteria; phylum Chloroflexota; class Chloroflexia; order Chloroflexales; family Roseiflexaceae; genus Kouleothrix; species Kouleothrix aurantiaca. The sequence goes on along the minus strand of LJCR01001723.1, from coordinate 824 downwards.
GCGTTTGAACGCAGGCTTGGCGTCGCTGCGAGCGCAAAATAAAGCAGGCGAGCGGTATAGCTCACCTGCTTTCAAGCACTGATAGCGCACTTTCGCTATGGAGCGCCGGTTTTGCTGTTCCTGCTGGAATTATTCGCCGCTGGCCTGTATTTGCTGGCGCGGGTCGGCGGCGGCGATGGCGAGGCCGGCCGCCACGCCGGTGAACACATCCATTTCGTGCAGCTTTTCGGCCCCGAATTTGTCGGTGAGCATGCGCACAAAGCGCGGAATGCGCGACGAGCCGCCCGTGCGCAGCACCACGTTGATGTCATCCGGCGTGAACCCGGCGGCGGCCAGCGCCCGGTCGATGCAGGCGGCCACTTCGCGCACATCCGGGCCAATCAGCCGGTCGAAATCCCAGCGCTCGATCGTGTCGCTGAACCGGATGCCCGGCACATCCATACCGATGGTTGTGCGTGGCTCTTCGCTCAGGCGCACCTTGGCGCGCTCGACCGCCTCGTAGAGCGGCAGACCATAGTTTTCGCGCACAAGCGTGCGCCGCGCGTGCAGCTCGGTGGTTCGGTCGCCGATGCGAATCGCCTCGTCGATAATGTTCAGGTAGCGCGGCTGGGTCAGCTCGACAATCGTCTGCCACTCGCTCAGGTGGTCGAGCAGCACGGCCGGCAGCGGCATCTTGCGCGGGCCAAGCGTTGCGCCTTCGCCAAAGTGCGCGAGCACCTTGCCCATCACCAGCCGCCGGTCGAGCAGGTCGCCGCCGATCGGCACGCCATCGGTGGCCAGCACGTCGCGCCGGCCGTGCTCGTCGATGCGCATCACCGTCACGT
>LJCR01001721.1 GCA_001399705.1 Kouleothrix aurantiaca | reverse complement strand
GGCGGCGCGGCAGGCGCGGCGGCTGGAGTTTCGGCGCGAGTAATGGCTCGCCTGCGGCCGGGCTATTGGCGGCGCTCGATTCTTGCGCGGCAGGTTGGGGAACAAGCGGGGTGTCGCCGCCGTCGAGCGCTTGCGCGAGCGCTTCCAGGCGCGCAACACTCAGCTCAGCCGAGCGCCCGGCGTAGCGCTTGGCGACACGTTCGCCCCGGCGGCGGTAGGCATACCAGTAGCCCGGCCCGGCTTTGCGCTGCTCCTTCAGCAAATTGATGCGCCCGCGCTGCCCGTGAAAGGCGAACGAGCCGTGCGCGTCGAGCCAGCGCGCCCAGGCGATTGCGTCGGGCATGGCCGAAAGCCGCCCATCTTCGCGCAGTTCATAGCTTTTCTGCCCACCCACCCAGGCGACGGTGGCGTTGGCACGCTTTGGCATGCTTCACCTTTCGGCGTTTTGTTCCCCAACCTACCCGCGTAGTATACGCAGGGCGCGGCAAGAGCGCAAGTGTTCCCCAACCGTGGCGGGGTGGCAAGGTGACAAGGTGACAAGGTAAATGTAGAATCGAGAACCGCGCAGTCAGGAGTATGCAGCTGGCAGTATGCAATGATCCGCAACGTGCAAACCTGCAAACATGCAACCTCCAACCTTCAAACCCTCCGTGCCTCTGTGTCTCCGTAGTGAATTTTCGTCATTCGTCCATCGTCCTTCGTCACCTGTGGCACAGCCATTGCTCCTGCATCCGTATCGCACCGCCCGAGCAGTGAGGCAGGCCATGGCCGAAGTTCCCGAAGTTGAAACGATCGTGCGCGACTTGCGCGAGGCCGTGGTTGGGCGGCCCATCCTCGGCGCGGAGGTGCTGCTGCCCGATGCGGTGCGCTTTCCCGCGCCGGCGGCGTTTACGGCGCTGCTGGCTGGGCAGCGCGTGCTGGCCGCCGAGCGCCGCGCCAAGCACATCCTCATGCCCCTCGAAGGCGACCTGCTGCTGGCCGTGCATTTCATGCTCTGGGGCACGCTGCTGCTCACGCCCACGGCGCAGCGCCGCCTGCCCGAAACGCTGGTGGTCTTTCACCTCGACCGCGACGAAGACCTGCGCCTGCTCGACAAGCTTGGCTACGCGCGCACCGCCCTCGGCCCGCCCGACGACGTTGCCGCCCGGCTCGATCTGGCCGCGCTCGGGCCAGATGCGCTCGACCCGAATTTCAGCCCCGAAATATTGGCGAACCAGCTTGGGAAGCGGCGCGGCGCGCTGAAAACCGTGCTGCTCAACCAGAAAGTGCTGGCTGGCCTCGGCAACCGCGACGCCGACGAAAGCATGTGGCTGGCCGGCATCGACCCGCGCCGCGCGCCCGCCACGCTCACCACCGACGAGATCGCGCGCCTCTACGCCGCGATTGGCCAGGTGCTGCACGAAGGGCTTGAATTGCGCGGCACCCAGGCCGACCTGTTTGGCCGGCCCGGGCAGGCGCGCCACCGCCGCAACGTGTTCGAGCGCACCGGCCAGCCCTGCCCGCGCTGTGGCACCCGTATCGAGCACCTGCGCCTGGGCGGGCGCAACACCCACTTCTGCCC
>LJCR01001718.1 GCA_001399705.1 Kouleothrix aurantiaca | reverse complement strand
TGCCAGGGTCGCAGCTCGGGGACATCTTCGGCCATGCGAATGGTCAGGTTGCCGCCGCGCGGCAGCGGCGTTGGCGTGGGCGGCGGCGGGGTGGGCGTTGGTTCGACGGGATCGAGCGCGCAGCCGGCGAGCAACACCAGCACGAGTGCAGCGAAGGCCAGGCTGGCCAGGAATATGCGGCGGGTTGGGATGTAATTCATGGGCGCGATTATACCATAGCGCTGCGCTTCCTGATGACACAAATGTCACTTGCAGCGGTGGAATGCGCTTTGCTATAATGGCCGCCAGAAGGCAGGTTTGAACAAATGCTTGCGCGAGCGTCGTCAGGTTTACGGACGAGCAGAGCAGGTGAGCCACAGAGGGCACAGAGAACACTGAGATTGCTTTTCTGTGTAGCGCAATTGGCTTGCTCTTGGCTGAAGGGACGCGACGCCGCGTATTCGTAAGAAGGAGTTCAGGATGGCATCATATCGTGGCCTGGGCGTGCAAGTGCGCCCGCAGCGCCAGCAGCGCCCGGCGGGCGTGGCATTGCTGGCAATCGTGGGCGTGCTGGGCAGCCTGCTGGGTTTGCTGGTGGCGCTGGCCGGGCTGTGGATGGTGATGCGTGTGAGCCTGGCGCCGAGCCGCCAGTTTGGTATGTATAGTACTGCAGCCGTGGTTGCGCTGATCGCGATGTGGATCAACTGGGGCTTCTGGGAAATGGTCAAGTCGTCGTGGTGGGCGAACCTGGGGCTGATGATTGTTGGCAGCGGGCTGAGCTTGTGGGGCCTGCGCATGGTGCCCGAGCTTGGCGACCTGATCGGGCGGTTGGTGCCGGCGCTGTCGGCAAATCGCAACCTGGCCGCGATGGCGCTGCTGCTGGGCGTGCTGGTCTACCACCTGTGCGCGATTGTGTACACGCTGATGATGCATGCCGCGTTCAAGGTTGGCGTGAAGGATGAGCGACCGCTCTGGGAAAAGGTGCACCGCAACTAGACTGGAGTATCCGCAGATTATGCAGATGCCACAGATTATTTTTGCTTGAGCAAGCGTGATCTGTGAAATCTGCATAATCTATAGATTACATAATCTCCGTTCAATAGGCGCAGGAGCTACGTGCTTCTGCGCCTCCTTTATTACTCCGTGCGCTCTGTGTTGTCTGTGGCTCAATCGGTTCGCTACGCGCCGCCGAGCACCACCGGGTTGCGCAGCTCGCCAATGCCCGCGATGGAGATTGACACCTCGTCGCCGGCCTGGAGCGAGAACTCGTCGGGCGGGATGATGCCGGTGCCGGTGAGCAGCACGCCTTCGGGAAATAGGTTGTCGCGCCCGAGGAAGGCGATTAGCTCGGCAAAGGGGCGCACGATTTTGCGCGTGCTGGTGCTGCCGCTGAATGCCGTCGCGCCGTCGCGCTCGATCTGCAGGTCCACCGCGAGATCGTTGGGCGCGGGAACCGCGGCGCTGAGCGCGATCAGCGGGCCGAGCGCGCAGCAACGCGCCTAGACTTTCGCTTGCGGCAGGTAAAGCGGGTTCTCGCCCTCGATGTCGCGCGAACTCATGTCGTTGCCGACGGTGAAGCCCACC
>LJCR01000172.1 GCA_001399705.1 Kouleothrix aurantiaca | reverse complement strand
CACCATCTCCATCCCTTCCGGCAGCGTGATCGAACCCGTCACGTCGGTCGTTCGGATGTAGAACTGCGGCCGGTAGCCCGGGAAGAATGGCGTGTGCCGCCCGCCTTCTTCTTTCTTCAACACGTACACCTGCGCCTTGACCTTCTTGTGCGGCTTGATCGACCCCGGAGCCGCCAGCACCTGCCCGCGCTCCACGTCCGTCCGCTCGATGCCGCGCAGCAGCACGCCCACGTTGTCGCCCGCCACACCTTCGTCCAGCGTCTTCTGGAACATTTCCACGCCCGTTACCACGGTCTTGCGCGGCGCACCCTCGCTCATACCGATGATCTCGATCGTGTCGGTCATCTTGACTTTGCCGCGCTCGATACGGCCCGTCACCACCGTGCCGCGACCCTTGATACCGAACACGTCCTCAATCGGCATCAGGAACGGCTGGTCGATCGCGCGCTGCGGCGTGGGGATGTAGCTGTCCACCGCGTCCATCAGTTCAAGAATGCTCTTGTACTCCGGCGCGTTCGGGTCGGTCGAGGTCGACGACAGCGCCTGCAGCGCCGAGCCGCGGATGATCGGAATGTCGTCGCCGGGGAAGTCGTACTTCGAGAGCAGCTCGCGCAGCTCGAGCTCGACCAGCTCCAGCAGTTCCGGGTCGTCCATCATGTCGACCTTGTTCAGGAACACGACCATGGCCGGCACCTGGACCTGGCGGGCAAGCAGGATGTGCTCGCGGGTCTGCGGCATCGGGCCATCGGGCGCCGAGACGACCAGGATCGCGCCGTCCATCTGCGCCGCGCCGGTGATCATGTTCTTGATGTAGTCGGCGTGGCCGGGGCAGTCGACGTGGGCATAGTGGCGGTTGTCGGTCTGGTACTCGACGTGGCGGATGGCGATGGTGATACCGCGCGCGCGCTCTTCAGGCGCGTTGTCGATCTGGTCGTAGGAGGTATACTTGGCCGCACCCTTCATCGCCAGCACCTTGGTGATGGCGGCGGTCAGGGTCGTCTTGCCGTGGTCAACGTGACCAATCGTCCCGACGTTGATATGTGGCTTGGTTCGCTCGAACTTCTGCTTCGCCATAAAACTGTTACTCCTTGCAGTCCGTCAATCAGTAGTACATACGAGAGCCGTGAGAGAAGTGCGGCCTTGAGCCGTCATTTCCCTCACAGCTCATTTAGGTCTTTGTTAGACGCGCCGCTTTTCGATAATCTCTTTCGCCAGCGCTTCGGACAGCGGCTGGTAGTACGCAAACTCCATTGAAGAAGTCGCGCGCCCCTGTGTTGCCGAGCGCAGGTCGGTGGTATAGCCGAACATCGACGCCAGCGGAACGAATGCGCGTACCACCTGGGCGTTACCGCGCGCTTCCATGCCTTCAACCTGGCCGCGGCGCGAGTTCAAATCGCCGAGCACCGTGCCAAGGAAATCCTCAGGCGTCGTGACTTCGACTTTCATCACTGGCTCAAGGAGCTGCGGGCGGCCTTTGCGCACGCCTTCCTTCAGGCCCATCGACGCGGCGATCTTGAACGCCATTTCCGACGAGTCCACTTCGTGGAACGAGCCGTCGTACAGCGTCACTTTGACGTCGACCACCGGAAAGCCGGCGATCACACCACTTTGCATGGCTTCTTTGATGCCCTGCTCCGTCGGCCCGACATATTCCTTGGGCACCGAACCGCCAACAATCGCGTTGACGAACTCAAAGCCCTTGCCGCGCTCGAGTGGCTCAAGCTGAAGCTTGACATGGCCGTACTGGCCTTTACCACCCGACTGGCGCACGAACTTGGAGTCAACATCCGCCGGAACGCTGATCGACTCGCGGTACGCTACCTGTGGCTTGCCCTGGTTGGCCTCGACCTTGTACTCGCGGCGCATGCGGTCGACCATCACCTCAAGGTGAAGCTCGCCCATACCCGCGATGATCGTCTGGCCAGTTTCCTCGTCGGTGCGCACGCGGAAGGTCGGATCTTCCTCGCTCAGCTTCTGCAGCGCAATACCAAGCTTATCCTGGTCGGACTTGGTTTTCGGCTCAATCGCGAGCTGGATGACCGGCTCGGCGAAGCGGATGGTTTCGAGCGCGATCGGGTTTTCCGGGTCGCAGATCGTATCGCCAGTGAAGGTGCTCTTTGGGCCGACCATCGCGGCGATATCGCCTGCGTAAACTTCCTTGATCTCTTCGCGGTGGTTGGCGTGCATCTGGATCAAGCGTCCCACGCGCTCGCGCTGACCACGCGAGGTGTTCAGCACGTACGAGCCAGCTTCGAGCTTGCCCGAGTAGACGCGGAAGTACGCCAGCTTGCCGACATATGGGTCGGCCATGATCTTGAACACCAGCCCGGCGAACGGCGCAGTCTCGCTGGTCTCGCGCGAGATCGGCTCGACGCCTTCTTCGCCCAGGACCTGACCTGGCTGCGTGCCAGTGATTGGCGGGATGTCGAGCGGCGACGGCAGGTAGTAGACAACCGCGTCGAGCACGCGCTGCACGCCCTTGTTCTTCAAGGCCGCGCCACACAGCACCGGCACCAGTTTGCCTTCGATCGTCGCCTTGCGCAGTGCACGCTTCAGCTCCTCGACGCCCAGCTCTTCGCCTTCAAGGTAGAGCAGTGTCAGCTCGTCGTCGGTCTCGGCAATCGCCTCGATCATCTCCTGGCGCATCTGCTCGGCTTTAGCCGCAACTTCAGCCGGGATTTCCTGGAGCTCTTCACGCTTGCCAGCATCGTCGAGATACAGAACCGCTTTGTTGTTAAGCAGGTCGACAATACCGCGGAAGCGATCCTCGGCACCAATCGGCAGCTGGATCGGCACAGCCCGCGCGCCCAGACGATCTTTGATCATCTGCAAAGTGCGGTCGAAGTTAGCGCCGGTGCGATCCATTTTGTTCACAAAACAGATCCGCGGCACTTTGTACTTATCGGCCTGCCGCCACACGGTTTCCGACTGCGGCTCCACGCCGGCAACAGCGTCGAACACGACCACGCCACCGTCGAGCACACGCAGCGAACGCTCTACCTCGGCCGTGAAGTCGACGTGGCCAGGGGTGTCAATGATATTGATCCGGTAGATCTCGTCGTTAACACTCCACTGCGCCGTGGTCGCCGCCGCGGTAATAGTAATGCCGCGCTCGCGCTCCTGCTCCATCCAGTCCATGGTGGCGGTGCCTTCATGAACTTCGCCGATCTTATACGTTCGGCCGGTATAGAACAGAATGCGCTCGGTCGTGGTCGTTTTTCCCGCATCAATGTGGGCAATAATACCGATATTTCGAGTCCGCTCTAATGGAATTTCGCGGGCCATGATATGCTCTTCTCCCTAGTAGTTAGTATCAATCGCTCTGCTATGATGACCAACCGTTGTTAGAACTTGCCGTAGTGCGAGAATGCGCGGTTGGCTTCAGCCATACGCTGAACGTCTTCCTTGCGCTTGATGGTGCTGCCAGTGTTATTGAAAGCATCCATCAGTTCGGTGGCCAAGCGCTCGTGCATTGGTTTGCCGCTGCGGCCGCGCGCCGAGATTAGCAGCCAGCGCATCGCCAGCGACTGGCGGCGGTCGCTCTTCACCTCAACCGGCACCTGGTATGTTGCGCCGCCAACGCGCTTGGGCTTGACCTCAATGGCCGGGCCGGCGTTGCGCAGCGCGATCTCGAACACTTCCATCGGCGTCTTCTTCAGGCGGTCGGCTGCAAGCTCAAGCGCCTGATAGACGATCTTCTCAGCAGTGCTCTTTTTGCCGCGCTGCATCACTTTGTTGATAAACTGCTGCACGACCACGCTGTTGTAGCGCGCGTCGGGCGAAGGGATGCGCTTAACAATCGTTCCTCGACGGGGCATAGATTTACCTCATATCAGGCGTGCGTGCTGCGCCGGGGCGCACCGAGCACGAATGTTACTTCTTCTTCGCCGGCGTGCCGCCCGACTTCTTCGTGCCATACTTCGAGCGACCCTGCTTGCGGTTCGCCACACCCTGTGCGTCGAGCACGCCACGAACAATATGATAGCGAACGCCAGGCAAGTCCTTCACACGGCCGCCGCGAATAAGGACTACCGAGTGCTCTTGCAGGTTGTGGCCTTCACCCGGGATGTATGCCGTGACTTCCATGCCGTTGCTCAGGCGCACACGCGCAATCTTGCGCAGCGCTGAGTTCGGCTTCTTCGGAGTCATGGTCTTCACTTGAGTGCAGACGCCTCGTTTGAATGGCGAACCTTTACCACGCGTCAGCCGCCCTTTGATGGCGTTGTATGTGAAGCGAAGCGCAGGAGCTTTCGTCTTCTTCACTACCGGCTTGCGAGGTTTGCGTACCAACTGATTGATTGTCGGCATCCTGTGTACTTCCTCCCTTAGGCGCCTGTGCCGTGCACACGGCCGGAACGAGTTCCATTCTGAGAGCTAAAAACCATTATTTCTTAGTGGCAAATGTGCCGCCTTCGTGCCACCCTTTAATACAAAACAAAACTCGAACCCCGTTCTGGTCGTGGCGATCGCGTACACCACGCCTTAGATAGGGTTCCGAGATGTGCACAAACCATTTGCCTTGGTTTGCACAGCAGTTGCGGAGTATATCACAGCGCTGTAGGGATGTCAAATATTGCGGGTGTGGGGTTTTGGTGCAGGGCTTTAGAATGCGTTCTGAGGGGGCAGCCATGCCTCAACGATCTCGCGAATCTGACGCATGCTCAGGGGTTTGTAGAAGAAGGCTGAGACGCCTGCGTCCTGCAGCATCTGCTCGACGGTCACATCGGCTGAGATGATGATAAACGGGAAGGTATAGCCGTGTTCGCGCACGGCGTTGAGCAGCTCGACACCCGTCATGTATGGCATGCGCTGATCGCTGATGATCAGGTCGCAGCCACGCTCAAGCACAATTGCTAGTGCTTCCGAGCCATCGGTAGCGGCTGAAATTTTGGCGGCCGGGGCGGCCCGCTGGATTGCGCGTGTCAAAAACTCGCGAACGTCATCTTCATCTTCAGCGATAATAATGTGTTGCACGGTTGCTTATCCTCAGTGTAGTGCAAGATTCTGACGTTCAAGCACACGCCCTTGCGGGTATGTAAGCTTGACACAGCTACGCTTAATGGTATATTTGTTCTACATACCCTGATCTGTGTAGTGCGAAACCCCGCTTCTAAATGCTTCGATACATTTGTATTGTAGCATGCTGTGGAGTTGTGTGTATGCCCCCGCTCACTCGAACTCGGCTTGGCGTTGTCACAAGTGGCTCGCTGGTCGAAGGATTATGTGCCCGCCTCGAAGGCCGCGAGAGTGTCGAAGACATGCGCGTCGGTAAATTTGTTGTTATCCAGGGCCAGAAAAACGAATTCTTCTCTATGATAACCGATGTCGTGTTGGAAGCTACCAACCAGAAAGTACTGGTTGATCCGCCCAATGGCGACGCATTTATTCATGAAGTGCTGGCCGGCACCTCGACATATGGTTCGATTACGCTTAAGCCGATGCTTATGCTGCCCAGCGATGTTAACGAGGGGCTCCTGCCGCCCAAAACCATCCCGCGCCACTTTTCGCAGGTGCTGGAAGCCAACGAAGACGATTTTCAGCGCGTGTTTGGCCAGGAAGATAACCGCCACTTCGAGATTGGCCGCCCGCTCGACATGGACGTGCCGGTGTGCATCGACCTTGAGCGCCTGGTCGAACGCTCGAACGGCGTGTTTGTGTTTGGCAAGAGCGGCACCGGCAAGAGCTTTCTTACGCGGCTCTTGATCTGCGGCACAATCAAAAGCCGCGTGGCCGCCAACCTGATTTTCGAC
>LJCR01001719.1 GCA_001399705.1 Kouleothrix aurantiaca | reverse complement strand
TGCGCCCGGCCAGTATATGGAATGGACGCTCGGCCACAACGACCCCGACGGGCGCGGCAACCGGCGCTACTTCACGCTCGCTTCGTCGCCAACCGAAGACACGCTGCGCCTGGGCGTGAAGTTCTACCCGCAGTCGAGCAGCTTCAAGCACGCGATGCTGGCGATGGATGGGCAGACCGAAATTGTGGCGGCGCAGCTTGCTGGCGACTTTGTGCTGCCCAGCGATGCGGCCCAGCCCTGCGTGTTTATCGCGGGCGGCATTGGTATCACGCCCTTCCGTAGCATGCTGAAATACCTGCTCGACACCCGCCAGCGCCGGCCAATCACGCTGTTCTACGCCAACCGCCGCGTGGAAGATATTGTGTACCGCGACGTGCTGGACCAGGCCTATTACGACCTTGGCATCAAAACGATCTATACTATCAGCGACACCAGCTCGCTGCCGCAGTCGTGGCGCGGGCGGGTTGGGCGGATTAGCCCGCAGCTGATCATGGCCGAGGTGCCACACTACCAGCAGTGCGTGTTCTACCTCTCCGGCCCGCCCAGCATGGTCGAATCATTCCGCGACATGCTGGCCCAGATGCATGTGCCGGCCAGCCAGATCCGCACCGACCTGTTCGCCGGCCTGTCGTAGCGGCGCTTACAATAAGCCACAGAGCGCACGGAGAAACCAGAACAACTGGCACCGTGCACTCTGCAGCCTGTTACGGCTTCAGAATGCCAACGCTGCACTGAGTTCCGGCTCCTGGCTTCTGCAAGTCGCTGTAGCATTATGACAACTATCCTCCTGATCGACGACGACGCGCGCCTGACCGAGCCAATGCAATTTCAGCTCGAAGCGCTGGGTTACACCGTCGCGGTTGCGGCCGATGGGGCGGCTGGCCTGGGCATGCTTCTGAGCGCGCGGCCCGACGTGGTGGTATTGGACATTATGCTGCCGGGCATGGACGGCTGGCAGGTGTGCCAGGAAGCACGCCGTTTCTCGCAGGTGCCGATCATCATGCTCACCGCGCTGGGGCAGGAAATCGACCGTATTCGCGGCCTGGAGCTTGGCGCTGACGACTACCTGACCAAGCCGTTTTCGTTTCACGAGCTGGTGGCGCACATCAAATCGCTCTTGCGGCGCGTGCAGTGGGATCAGAGCCTGCTGGCGAACAACCAGCTGCGCATCGGCGCGGTCGCGCTCGACCCGGGCGCGCACCGGGCGTGGAAGGGCGGGCAGGAGCTGGCGCTGCGCAACAAAGAGTTCGAGCTGCTGTCGCTGCTGATGCAGCAAGCCGGCAAAGTGCTCACGCGCGAAACGCTGTTCAACCAGGTCTGGGGCACCGAGTGGTTTGGCGACACGCGCTCGCTCGACGTGCACATCCGCTGGCTGCGCCAGAAGATCGAAGACGATCCATCCGCACCGCAGTATATCCAGACGGTGCGCAACGTCGGCTACCGCTTTGCGACGGCCGAGGAAGTGCTGCTGTGAAGGTTTTTCGCTCGCTGCGCGTGCAGCTTGCCGCCGCGATCCTGACGGTGCTGGCCCTCGGGCTTGGCCTGCTGCTGATCATGGCGGGC
>LJCR01001720.1 GCA_001399705.1 Kouleothrix aurantiaca | reverse complement strand
GGTTGAAGCCGCCAAGAAAGAGGCCGAGCTTTCGACCATCGCGCTGCCTGACGACTGGGCCAACTACGGCGAGGTCAAGAAAGCCTTCCTGGCCAAGTACCCGTTCCTGAAGCACAACGACCTCACGCCCGACGCCAGCTCGGCGCAGGAGATCGAGGCGATCAAGGCGAACGCCGGCAACAACGGCCCGCAGAACCCCGACGTCGTCGACGTGGCGTTTGTGTTTGGCGACCAGGGCAAGGCCGACAAACTGTTCCAGCCCTACACGGTTGCGACGTGGGACACCATCCCCGCCAGCCTGAAGGACGCCGACGGCTACTGGTACGCCGACTACTATGGCGTGATGACCTTTGAAGTCAACACCGCCGTGGTGCAGAACGTGCCGCAAGACTGGGCCGACCTGCTCAAGCCCGAGTACAAGGGCCAGATCGCGCTCGCCGGCGACCCGACTGGCTCGGGCCAGGCGATCAACGCGGTGTGGGCGGCGGCGCTCGGCAATGGCGGCTCGCTCGACGACGCTATGCCCGGCCTGGAGTTCTTCAAGAAGCTGAACGACGCCGGCAACCTGCTGCCGGTGATCGCCAAGCCCGCCACGATCGCCAAGGGCGAAACGCCGATCGCGCTGCGCTGGGACTACAACGCCCTGGCCAACCGCGACACCTCGGCCGGCAACCCCGAAATCGCCGTGGTGGTGCCGAAGAGCGGCTCGCTCGCTGGCGTGTACGTGCAGGCGATCAGCGCCTACTCGCCGCGCCCGAACGCCGCGCGCCTGTGGATGGAGTTCCTGTACTCCGACGAAGGCCAGCTCTTGTGGCTCAAGGGCTACGCCTCGCCGGCGCGCTTCGACGACCTCAAGAAGAACAACAAGATCCCGGCTGACCTGCTGGCCAAGCTGCCGAGCACCGAAGTTAAGATCGGTATCCCCAGCGGCGACCAGATCAACAAGGCCAACGACGCGATCAAGAAGGGCTGGCCCACCGTGGTCGGCGCGACGGTGAAGTAGCAAACGACCTGCGCCACCAGCGTATCGCGGCGGCACAAACCCGTGCTATCGCGATGCACTGGTGGTGCGATCATACGTGCCAAGCCAGGAGTTGCCCATGGCCCAGAGCGTAGGCGCCGAAACCAGCCAGAGCCCACCGCGCACGCGCGCGCCACAGCGCCTGCCGCTCACGTGGCTGGGCGTTGTGCCGTTCTTCCTCTTTGTCATCGCGTTTCTGTTCTACCCGGCGTTTTCGATCGTCGTGCAGACCTTTCTCGACCCGGCGCGCAACTTTACGCTGCAAAACGTCCTTGATCTCAACCAGCCGTTTATTCTCTCGTCGTACCTCTACACGCTCGAGCTGAGCGCGGTGACGGCGATCATTGGCGGCTTGCTCGGCTTTCTGCTGGCCTACGCGATCACCATCGGCGCGCTGCCCGGCTGGGTGCGCTCGTCGCTGCTGACGTTTTCGGGCGTGGCGTCGAACTTCGCCGGCATCCCGCTGGCGTTTGCGTTTATTGCCACCATTGGTCAGCTTGGCCTGGTCACGCAGTTTCTGCGCACAAACTTTGGCATTGCGC
>LJCR01001717.1 GCA_001399705.1 Kouleothrix aurantiaca | reverse complement strand
CCATAGGGATCGATCGCGCGCTCGGTCAGCTCGCCGCGCCACGAGCGGTAAGCAAACTGCACGCGGCGCGACTGCTGCACAGCAGTGCTGAACGTCACCACCACGGCATTGTCGGGCGAAACGCGCAGCATCGGCATCTCAAGGCGCAGCGTCTGCTGAATCGCCTGCACGCGCTCGCGAGTGGCCTCGGGCAGCACGCGCTCAACTTTTGCCAATGCGCCTTCGGTGGCGGGCGCGGCAGCAGTGATGCCCAGGCGGCGCGCAGCAATCAGGCCAAGCGTCAGCGCCACAGCCTCGTCGTCGGTAAACATGAGCGGCGGCAGCTTGAAGCCAGGGCGCAATCGGTACGCGCCGCCGCGCCCGCGCTCGGCCTCGATTGGGATGCCAAGGTCCTGCAGCAGCGTGATGTAGTGGCGAATCGTGCGCACGTTGACTTCCAGGCGCGCCGCAAGGTCGGGGCCATTCATGCGCCCGTGGGTTTGCAGCAGCTCAAGCACCGTGAGCACGCGCGTGGTGGGATGGTACATGCAGCCCTCGTATCGTTGCGATGCGGCCTATTATAGCACTGAGGACCGAGTTCACAGGTTTGCAGGTTTGCAGGTTGAATGTTGAGGTTTGAGTTGGCAGGGTGAAAGGGTGAAAGGGTGACAAGATGACAAGATGACAGGGTGAGCAGCCGGCAGTTGGCAGTGGGCAGTAACCTGCTATTTGCAAACCCGCAGCTCAAAACCTCCGTGCCTCCGTGCCTCCGTGGTGAAATTTCCGGTCGTCGGTTGTCAGTCGTCATTCGCCGCAATCATAAATCCCAAATCTTTGCGTCCTTTGCGCACTTTGCGGTTCATTCTTCCGGTCGTCGGTCGTCGGTCGTCATTCGTTGCAAAACCTGCAATCTGCAAACATGCAACCTTACAACCTGTGAACTTGCAACCCGCAAGTGGTGGTATCATACCGTCCGGCTCAATCGTCCTATGGAGTTTGGCAGGCAATGAGTTCCACATCCTCGTCCACCGGCGCTGCGCCGGGCCGGTTCGCCGCGCTTGAGGCGCTGCGGCATCGCGACTTCCGGCTGCTCTGGTTTGGGCAGCTTGTTTCTACCGCCGGCTCGCAGATGCGGATCGTCGCGGTGAATGTCCAGGTCTACGAGCTGGCCAAGCGCGGCGGCCCAATCGACCCTGCGCTGGCACTGGGCCTGATCGGGCTGGCGCGCGCGGTGCCGCTGGTGCTGATGGCGCTGCTGAGCGGCCTTGTTGCCGACCGCGCCGACCGCCGGATGATCCTGCTTGTCACCACCATCGGCGCGCTGATCTCCTCGGCGGTGCTGGCCATCGCCAGCGAGTTTGCGAACCCCTCGCTCTGGCTGGTGTATGCAATGGTTATTCTTGCTGCGGTCGTCGGCGCATTCGAAATGCCCGCGCGCCAGGCGCTGGTGCCCGCGCTGGTGCCGGCCAGCATCCTGCCGAACGCGCTCAGCCTGAACATCATCGCATGGCAGCTCGCCACCATCGTTGGCCCGACGCTGGCCGGCATTCTGATCGCCTGGGGCGGCGTCGCGCCGGTCTACTGG
>LJCR01001716.1 GCA_001399705.1 Kouleothrix aurantiaca | reverse complement strand
CAACTATTTTATAGTACATCTATTGCATGATACATCGATTGAGAAGGAACGTTCATCATGCCCACTGCCGAAGAATGCACAACATTGCTGATGGAAACAATGCCACGGCTGATGCGCGGCTTTGGCGCGGCGATGCGTCAGGCGCAAGATGAAGAGGAAGCGCTGACACCCGGGCAGATGCGCATGCTCGGGCTGCTCTGCCACGCCCCGCGCACGCTGAGCGAGCTGGCCACGCTGCACAACGTCACGCCCTCGACTATGTCGCGCACGGTCGACGCGCTGGTGCTGCGCGACTGGATCAGCCGCGAGCCCGGCCCGCGCGATCGCCGGCAGGTCATTCTGTCGCTCACCGAGGCCGGCCGCACCATGCACGCCGAAATGCACCAGCGCGCAAAAGCCATGCTCAGCGTGAAGCTCGGCCAGCTCGACGAATCCGAGCGCGAGCGGCTCCGCGATGGCTTGCTGGTGCTGCAAAAGCTGATGGAGCAATTTCCGCAGCCCGCCCAGCCAACCCCCGAAAAGCCCGCCGAATCCTAAGGACGCGCCCCGCTGCGGCGCAAGCAAGTGAGATTGTATGCAACCACTACGTCGGGCGCTCGTGTACCTGCGCCCCTACTGGCGAACCACGCTTGGCGCGCTGCTGAGCCTGCTGCTCGTCACTGGCGCGAACCTCCTCAGCCCGCAGGTACTGCGGCTGGTGATCGACCAGGGCATCAGCGCGGGCAATCGCACCATCCTGCTCTGGGCCAGCCTCTTGCTGGTGGGCGTGGCGCTGGTGCGCGCCTTGTTCACCTTCACGCAGGGCTACTGGTCGGAAAAAACCTCGCAGTCGGTGGCGTATGAACTACGCAACGCCCTGTTCAACAAGCTCGAAAACCTGAGCTTTTCGTACCACGACCAGGCGCAGACCGGCCAGCTCATGACGCGCATCACCAGCGATGTCGAGCAGGTGCGCACCTTTATTGGCAACGGCCTGCTCCAGCTGGTCAGCGCGATTGCCCTGCTGATCGGCAGCTTGTTCGCGCTGTTTAGCGCCAACTGGCAGCTCGCGCTGATCGCGCTGCTCACCGTACCGGCGATGGCGGTGGTGATTGTGCGCTTCATGCGCGTGGTGCGCCCCATGTTCAGCCAGGTGCAGAAGAAACTGGGCGCGCTCAACACCGTGCTGCAGGAAAACCTGGCCGGCATTCGCGTGGTGCAAGCCTTCGCCCGCGAGCCCTACGAGGCCGAGCGCTACACGCACCTGAACGGCGAGCTGCTGAGCGCGAACCTGCAAACCATTCGCGGCGTGGCGTCGAGCTTCCCGCTGATCTTCTTTATTTCCAACCTGGGCACGCTGGCGGTGATCTGGTTTGGCGGCCACCAGGTGATTGGCGGCGCGCTCAGCCTGGGCGAGCTGGTGGCCTTCAACACCTACCTGGCGCTGCTGATCATGCCGATCATGATGCTGGGCATGATTGTCGCGCAGATCTCGCGCGCGGGCGTGAGTGCCGAGCGTATTTTTGAAGTGCTGGATGCCCAGAACGAAGTGACCGACCGGCCCGGCGCGCAGCCGCTGCCAGCC
>LJCR01001715.1 GCA_001399705.1 Kouleothrix aurantiaca | reverse complement strand
GTCGCCGCCCATCCACGAGCCAAAGCGCAGAATCGGCGGCACGTGCCAGCGGTGGTCGGGGTAGTGGCGCACCAGCGCGCGCTCAAGGTCGCGATACAGCTCGGGAATGACGTTGAACAGCGTGGCCTCAAAATAGTACAGGCCGTTCTTCACCTCGTCGAGCACGGTTGGGCGAATAACGCGCACTTCGTCGCTCTGCCACAGGCCCACCACTTCCTCGCTGATGCGCTGATTCAGATCGTGCAGCTCGTCGGCGTTTGGCTGGGCCAGCCGCCGCTCGACCAGCACCGCCAGGCGGCGCAGCTTCTCAAGCGTGGTGCGGCGGCGCGCTTCGGTTGGGTGGGCGGTGAATACCGGCAGCACAAGCGCGGAATTCAGCCACTGCTGCAGCTCGGCTGGCTCGACACCATTGCGCTTCAGCTCGGCCACCGCCGCCGCAATCGACTCGGTGCGCGGCGCGTTGGGGTTTTGCTCGGCGCGCTCCTGCAACACCCACAGGCGCTGCAACTGCTCGGAAAGATTCACCAGCGCGAAATAGGTGCCAAACGACTTCAGGAGGTCGCGGGCCTGGCCGACGCTCAGATCGGAGACGATCGCCTGAAGCGCGTCACTCGCTTCTTCAGGCTGCTCGGCGGCGCGCATGGCCTTGGTGAGCTTGCGCACGCGCTCTTCCAGCGCATAGGCGGCATCGCCGGCCTGTTCGCGGATGACCTGGCCGAGGGCATCGCCCAGCAGGCGGATCGTGGCCGAAAGGCGTTCGCCATTCGTCAGCGGAGGGGCAGACATGCAGTTTCCTTGTTCAACGTAGCAACACACCTTCCGAGCGCGCGGCACACTAGCCGCCCGGCCGAGCCGGCTCGTCGAACACGCCGTTGTGGTGACGGGGGGTGCGCGCATTATAGGCGCGCGGCGGGTCGCCGTCAACCCGCCCCAAACAAAATTATGAAGGCTATTCGGGCGCTTTCGTGGGGCGCTTGCGGCCAATCCGCGCCACGCCGCCAACGAGCTTGCGCACGCCAACAGCCACACCCACCAGCGCGGCAACAATTGCGCCAAGCAGGCCGACGGCCACGCCCGCACCCGAGGCCACTGCCACGGTTTTGATCGACGCCGGGCTGGGCGCGCTGGCTGGCGGGGCAGTAAGAGAGCCACAGAGCACACAGAGGGCACGGAGCGGGAAACACAAAAAAGGAGGGCGAAGAACGAACACCGCGTCGTTCTTCGCCCTTCGTGCCTTCGAGTCTTCGTGGCAGTTCGTTCTCAGCGTCTCGAAAGGTGCTGGATTTAGATGCCGCGCAGGCCCAGCAGGATGGTGCTGACCACCAGCGCGGCCAGCAAGAGGCGATACACCACAAACGCGCCCAGGCCGGCGCGCTGCAGGTAGCGCAGCACAAAGGCGATGCTCAGCACGCCAACAATGGCGGCGGCAACAACGCCCGCAATAAACGGCCCGGTGAACACGCCCGGCTCGCCGATCAGGTGGCGCAGCTTGAACACTGCCGCCCCCAGGATCAGCGGCGTGCCGAGCAGGAACGAGAGGCGTGCCGCCGCTGCCCGCTCGATGC
>LJCR01001714.1 GCA_001399705.1 Kouleothrix aurantiaca | reverse complement strand
GTCGCGCAGGTCGGCGCCGTCGCGGAAGCGCAGCCCCGCGCCTTCGGCGGCAATCACGCTGGCCGACTTGCGGATGCGCCGCGCGGCGACAGCCTGCCAGTAGCCCGGCCCAAAGGCGTTGGCGAATGTTGCGCGACCGCCGCGCTCGGTCACCTTGCGGAAGATGCTTTGCTCGGCCAGGAGCGGGCGCAGCGCCACGGGCGGGAAGTGCGGCTGGTGGCGGCCATGCAGTGCAGGGGCGTTCACGCCCGCCAGCAGGGCAACATGGCCAGTGCCGCTTTGCGGCAAACCCGGCACGCCCAGCGTCGCGTCGATTGGCTTCAAGAGGAGATGGGGGAGAGGAGATGGGGGAGAGGGACTAGAAATAAATCCCCCTGCTTGTTCCAGGGTGAGTGGGCCGCCCAGTAGCGCCTTAAACGCGGGCGTATCGGCGCTGGCGAGCGGGTTATCGGCGCTGGCGGGGGCCAAACCCACACCATCGAGAAAGACAAAGATGATGCTCATAGGCTGTTTTGAGTTTTGAATGTTGAATGCTGAGTTTTGAGTTTGGCGGCGAGTTATTCAAAAATTCAACACTCAGAACTCAAAACTTTTGAGGCAGTATAGGCCATTGCATAGCGATGCGCAACATTTGACAGCCCTTACCCATTGCAGTATAATGCGCCCGGTGTAAAACTTATTTTTACTCCGCTAGCGGCTCACCTCCCGCACCTCGCACGCCAAGACGACGAGATCACCAGGAGCTAGCCGGCCAGCGCGGAGCCTTCGCAGGCACCGGCACTGGGCGTCAGCAGGGCTTGTTCAACGCCATGTGGGGTTGAACTTCCCGCAACAGGCTTCACAGCCTCGCTCGTGCGTGCCTCTTCCGCTTTGTGAAGGCGCTATTGGCCACTGTCGTGTGAAGCGGGCGGCAGGCTATTTCAAAACAAAACCTCGGAGGTTTCTCGAATGACGGTGTCTTCTGGCAACGAAATGTTTGACGTTGAAGATCTTGACTGGACTCAGCTGCTCGACGAGTACGATTACGCTCGCCCGCAGCGCGGTGAGCTGCGCGACGGCGTGGTGATGCAGATCGAGGATAACGGCGTGCTGGTGTCGATTGGCACCAAGCGCGAGGGCGTTATTCCGCAGCAGGATCTGCGCCAGATGGGCGATGAGTACCTGAGCACGCTGAAGGTCGGTGCGCCGATCCAGGTCTACGTCCAGGATCCCGAGAATAAAGAAGGCGATCTGGTGCTTTCGCTGACCATGGTTCAGGTCGCGAAAGACTGGGAAGAGGCCGGGCGCTTGCAGGGCGAGGGCGGCATCATCCAGGGCCAGGTCATCGGCTACAACAAGGGCGGTCTGCTGGTGCAGTTCAACCGCATCCGTGGCTTTGTGCCGGCCTCGCAGGTCGCGCAGCTCCACGGCCGCACCGCCTCGGAAGAGCGCCAGCAGGCGCTGCAGCGCATGGTCGGCCAGACTATCCCGCTGAAGGTGATCGAGGTTGACCGCGAGCGCAACCGCCTGGTGCTTTCGGAACGCTCGGCGACGCAGGAATGGCGCAAAGCGCAGAAGCACCGGCT
>LJCR01001713.1 GCA_001399705.1 Kouleothrix aurantiaca | reverse complement strand
GATTGCGCTGGCCCGCAGCCAGGGTGCAGACAGCGTCAAGCTGCTGATCGCCGCAAACGATGGCAAGAACAGCAGCGTCGCGCAGCAGATTCAGGCGCTGGGTGGTACCGTCGAAGTTTCCAACGAAAATATTGACTATGTGCTGGCCGACGTGCCGACCGACAAGGCCGAAAGTGTCTTTGGCATCAGCGGCGTCGAGTCGCTTGGCCTCGACGAAGTGCTGCCGCTGGAAGATCCGCGCGCGGACGGCATTGCCGCCCCAACACCGCAGACGCCGCCCAGCGCGTCGACCCCGCAGATCAACCCGTACATACCGATCGGTGACACCGGCGCGGCGCAGTTCATGCAGAACAATCCCGGCTGGGACGGCCGTGGCGTGACGGTCGGCATTCTCGACTCGGGCATCGACCTGGCGCACCCCGCGCTTTCCACCACCACCACCGGCGAGCGCAAGATCATCGACTGGGTGACGTTCACCGCCCAATCGACCGACAACGACCCGACCTGGCTGAACATGAGCACGCAGGTGACCGGGCCGACCTTCACCGTCAGCGGCGCAAGCTACACCGCGCCAGCAGCCGCAGCCTACCGCTTCGCACTGTTCAACGAGCGCGACGCGCGACTGGGCGGCGAGCTTGGCAACGACGTAAACCGCGATGGCAACCCGGCCGGCAGCTCGGGCGTTTTCGCCGTGCTGTGGGACAAGGCCAGCAACACGGTGTGGGTGGATACCAACCAGAACCGCAACTTCACCGATGATCAGGCGATGACTGACTATAAGGTCCGCTACGACATCGGGACATTCGGCACCGACAACCCGGCCACCGCGATCAGCGAGTCCATGCCGTTTGTCGTTCAAACCTCGCCCAGCACCAACTATGTCAACATCGGCATTGTGTCGGGCGCGCACGGCTCGCACGTGGCCGGCATCGTCGCGGGTAACCACCTGTTCGGCGGCGCAATGACTGGCGCGGCCCCGGGCGCCAAGCTGGTGTCGATCCGCGTCTGCCTCTTCATCAGCGGCTGCACCTCGTCGGCGCTGGTCAACGGCATGATCTTTGCCGTCGAGACGGCCCATGTCGACACGATCAACATGTCGATCGGCGGCCTGCCCGCGCTGAACGCTGGTGAAAACAATGGCCCGGCCAACACCCGCGCCATTCTGTACAACCGTCTGGTCGACGAAGGCGTGCAGATTTTCATCTCGGCAGGCAACAACGGCGCAGGCGTCAACACCATCGGCGATCCGTCGGTGGCCGCCAAGGTGATGAGTCTCGGCTCGTATGTCACCGATGCGACGTGGCGCAGCAACTACGGCTCGGACTCGGCGTATGTCGACAATATTCACAACTACTCGTCGCGCGGCCCGCGTGAGGACGGCGGCATGAAGCCGCAGATCGTCGCGCCCGGCGCGGCGGTGTCGACGGTTCCGACCTGGCAGGCCGGCCAGCCAGTTGCTGGCGTGTACGATCTGCCTCCCGGCTATGGCATGTTCAACGGCACCTCGATGGCCTCGCCGCAGGCGGCAGGTGCTGCGGCCCTGCTGATCAGCGCGGCCAAGCAGTCGAA
>LJCR01001710.1 GCA_001399705.1 Kouleothrix aurantiaca | reverse complement strand
TCGCCAAAGTGGGTCGCATACGCCCGGCGCGACATGCTGGCGGCAAGCGTGCGCCAGGCGTATGCGACCCACTTTGGCGATGCGTGCGCCAGCCAGGCACACATCAGCGCCGTGATCGGCCTGGGCACGCCGCTCGACGCCCTGGTAGAAGAAACCGCCCAGCGCCCCACCGACCTGATCGTCGTGGCCAACCCACCCCATACGAGCCGTCGCCGCGCCGGCCACGAATCGCTTGGCACGCTGCTGCACGCTGCCGCAGCACCACTGCTGATCGTGCCGGCGCACTAGTATGCTGTGGAAAAGCCCGCATCCGGGTACGACGACCGAGCACTGAGGGCAGGTCGGTGGTCGGTCATCCGTGGTTCGCCGTCATTCGGCAACCAGCACCGCATTCCCCATCCCCCACCCCCTGCGCTGCAAGCGCACTGTGGCATTTGCTATTCGCTCACTCCGTGCTACAATGCAACCCCTGCATACTGGCCAATCACCTCCGGTTCTAACACCGCCGAACGGCGCGCGCAGGCTGCGAGTACACGGATGCTGCGAATTCTACGAATTTTATCGCTAGGCCTGCTGCTTACCTGCCCGGCCTGCCGGCAAGGCCGCATGTTCCGCTCGCTCTTCATCATGAACGTGCGCTGCCCAGTGTGCGGCGTGATCTTCGAGCGCGATGCAGGTGAGGTCACGGGCGGCATGGCGATCAATATGACGCTTACCTCCACATTCGCTCTGGTCGCTGGCGGGCTGCTGGGTGTGCTGACCGATATTTCTGCGCTGGCGCTTATTCTTGTGATCGGCGCTGCCACTGTGGGCTGCGGCCTGCTCTTCTATCGGCACGCCCGCGGGTTGTGGACCAGCATTCTCTACCTCACCGGCTCGATCTTCGAAGACTAGACCGCTCTACGAATGCCATACATACTGCGACAATTTGCGTATAGTCAGGAATTTGAAATGTACATATAATACGAAGAATGGTATCGTACATTGTAGACCGTGCCGCTTTGTCACCGAGGCCCTTATGCGCCATTCTCGCACCCAGCTGCTCGCCATCCCCGCACTTGTTGCCACACTCGCCGCGCTGCTTGTGATTCTTCCCCGCCCAACCAGCGCCCAGCCCGTACCCGAAATTTCCGATTTCTCGGCCCCAATGCCGCGCGCCCAGGCTCAGGCTGTGATTGCCGCCGCGCAAAATGCCGACCAGCAGCGGCGCGACACGCTGGCCCGTACGCTTGGCGCAACCTCGGCAGCCAGCCTGCCGCTTGCCCAGAATATGTTCTTTTCGGCTACCGGCCATCATGTGAGCAACCGCGCTGGCTTTCTTGATTTCTGGCGTGAGCATGGCGGCGTGCTGGTGCTTGGCTACCCGCTCAGCGAGGAAATCGTTGAAGACGGGTGGATCGTGCAGTACTTCGAGCGCGCCCGCTTTGAATACCACCCCGAGGCGGCCGGCACCGCTGCGCAGGTGCAGCTCTCGCTGCTTGGGCGGCAGCTGTTTGGCAGCCGCGCCTTTCCCGCCGGCAAGGCCGAAGATGGCACGCTGTTCTTTCCTGAAACACAGCACACCCTGAGC
>LJCR01001712.1 GCA_001399705.1 Kouleothrix aurantiaca | reverse complement strand
ATCTGCACCTGCTGGTGCGAGCTGCCCGATAGTGTGCAGCTTATTTGCGCCAGCGCGCCGCCCGGGTATTCGAGCGTGCCGGCCAGGGTTTCGTCCACGCCCGAGCCTGCCCATTGCGCCGCCGCAAGGGCGCGCGACGGTGCCTGGCCCGCTGCCAGGCGCGCCACGTTGACGCAGTAGCATCCCACGTCCATCAGCGCGCCGCCCACCAGCTCGGCGTTCAGGCGCACATTGCTCATGTCGCTCAGGAAGAAACCGAACGATGCGCGAATGATCCGCACGTCGCCGATGGCGCGCTGGGCCAGCAGCTCGCCAAGCTTGAGCGTGCGCGGGTTGAAGCGGTACATAAATGCTTCCACCAGCCAGACATTGTTGGCCCGCGCCGCGTCGTACATGGTGATCGCCTCGGCGCGGCTGACGGCCAGCGGCTTTTCGCACAGAATGTGCTTGCCGGCCTGCGCGGTTTTGATCGACCACTCGGCGTGCATGCTGTTTGGCAGGCCGATGTACACCGCCTCGACCTCGGGGTCGGCCAGCAGCGCTTCATAGCTGCCGTAGCTGCGCGCAATGCCATAGTTGCTGGCGAAATCCGCCGCGCGCCCGGCATCGCGGCTGGCGGCTGCCACGACCTGTTCGCTCTCGGAGGCGTGCAGCGCGTCGGCAAACTTCGCCGCGATATGGCCAGTGCTGATAATTCCCCATCGCATAGCGTGTGCCTGTGCTTTCGCTGAAAGGCTATTTGAAAAGCAACGGTTATCGGGCAACCGACAACCGACTACGAGCGCCTTCGTTGTTGGTCGGTGGTCGGTGGTCGTTCGGCGTCAGGCGCTCGCGCCCTGCCCCGCCAGCGCCTCGACCTCGGCGCTCGGGCCGAACGCATCGGCATAGCGCGCGGCGAACTCGCCGGCGGTATACGTGTGCTCCTGGCAGCCGCGCTTTTCGATCGCGTAGGCGGCAGCCAGCGCCGCGACGCGGTCGGTCACATCCAGCGGCAGATCGCGCGCCAGGCCAAAGGCCAGCCCGCCCAGGTAGGCATCGCCCGCGCCGGTCGGGTCAACCACGTCGCTGATCGGCGCGATCGGGATGTCGAGCTGGCGCTGGTTTGTGTTATCGTAGATGATCGAGCCTTCTTCGCCGCGCGTCACCACCGTCAGCGGCACGGAGGCAATGAGCTCGGCTTCGCTGCGACCGGTTTTCTGCGCCATCATGCCGAACTCGTAGTCGTTGCCCACCAGCACGCGTGCGCCGCGCGGGCCATCCAAAATTTGGTCACCCTCCAGGCGCGGCGTCTGCTTGCCGGGGTCGAACAGGAACGGGACACCCGCCTGGCGGCATTCGTGAACCGCGCGCGCCATTGCCTCGGGGTCGGTTGGTGAGATGATCGCCAGGTCGTTTGCGCCCAGCCCACGGTCCAGCAGCGAAAGGTTGCGCGACTGCGCCATTGCGCCGGTGTAAAACGCGACGATCTGGTTGTTCGACTTATCGGTGTTGATAAAGCACGACGCGGTGAATTCGTCGTCGATCAGGCGGATGCCCGAGGCCTCGACGCCCTGCTGCTCCATCCAGGCGC
>LJCR01001711.1 GCA_001399705.1 Kouleothrix aurantiaca | reverse complement strand
GGCAGTGCTCAGCGTCACCGACAGCACGCGCTTCCCGGCGGCGAGCTGCGCGGCCCGCGCCTTGCTCAGGTGCGCGCCTCGCTGATGGGCCCAACCGCCACCACGCAGTTTGTCGATATTGCCGAGCTGCCGGCGGGCGATGCCGCTGCCGAAGAAGGCTACACACATGTGCTGCTCGACCGGCGCGAGCGCGCCCGCCTGACGCGGCTGCGCGGCGAGCTGCTGAGCCTGCTGGCCGACGAAATGCGCAACCCGCTCACCTCAATGGTCACCGCGCTGGAAATGACGCTCGGCCAGAATCTGCCCGAAGGCGCCGATCGTGTGCTGGTGGGCGCGCGGCGCAGCGGCCAGCGCCTGCTCGACCTGGTGACGACGCTGCTGGAGATCAACCAGCTCGAGCACAACCCCAACGCGCTGCGCCGCGCGCCGGCCTCCTTGCGCCCCATCCTCGACGCGGGCATTGCCCAGACCGCGCCGCTACAGCATCAGGGTGCCGTGCAGGTGGTGGTGGAATACAGCGGCGACAGCGTGGTGAATGTCGACAGCGAGCGCGTGCGGCGCGCCTTTGTGCATCTGCTCGAACATGCGCTGCGCCAGAGCCCGCCCTACAGCACCGTGCAGGTGCATCTCGATTGCCAGCCCGACACGGCGCTGGTGCGCGTCAGCGACCAGGGGCCGGGCCTCACGCCCCAGCAGCGCGAGTTGCTGTTCGAGCAGCGCATCACCCCCGACGAGCGCAAAGCGCCGGCGCTGGGCCTGGCCTTTTGCAAGCTGGTGGTCGAAACGCACGGCGGCCGCGTCATGGTCGAAAGCAACGGCAGCAACGGTAGTACCTACATCGTCACCCTGCCGATCGAGCGACGCGCCGAGGGCTAGTGCGCGTGAACGCGCAGGGTTTGGGCGTTGCAATGCTGACACTCTTCCCATCTGTGCAATCTGCGTAATCTGTGGACAGATCTCGCTCCCTTTCCAGCATTGATCTGGCTTGGCGGTAGGCCCGCAGAATCGCGCCGCCATGCTATAATCTGGGCGTTTGCTAAATCAAATCGCCTTCAATGAGGAAGGAGCCCTGTGTATACCTCGCTTGATCTTGCCATCGCTGGCCCATTCGCCACGCTCACACTCAATCGCCCCGAGCGGCATAACGCTTTCGACGCCACACTGATCGCCGAGCTGACCGACGCGTTCACCGCGCTGGCCGCCAACGGCGCCGTGGAGGTCGTGATTCTCACCGGTGCTGGCCCGTCGTTCTGCGCCGGTGGCGACGCCAACTGGATGCGCGCCAGCGCCACCATGAGCCGCGAGCAGAACGTCGCCGACGCCGAGGCGCTGGCGGCGATGTTCGACGCTGCCTGGCAGCTTCCCAAGCCGCTGATTGGCCGGATCGACGGCGCGGCGATTGGCGGCGGCGCGGGCCTGGTGGCCTGCTGCGATCTGGCCGTCGCTACCGAGACCGCGCGCTTCGGCTTTGGCGAAGTGAAGCTCGGCCTCATTCCCGCCGTGATCGCCCAGTTCGTCGTGCCGAAAATTGGCGTCAGCCACGCCCGCGCCCTGATGGTCAGCGGCGAGC
>LJCR01000171.1 GCA_001399705.1 Kouleothrix aurantiaca | reverse complement strand
TCGCCTCCATTGCATCTTCGGTGAACCAGCGCGAGAAGGCCTGGTCGCCGACGATCATCAGGACGGGGCGGGGGCTGATGTCTTCGAGGTAGCGCAGGCCGCCGTATCCCATGTACCCGAGGTGGCTCACTGCGATGTGTCCGCCCTGGGAGTGGGGGTGGTAGCCACGGTCGTTGCTTTTGACGTAGTAGTCGAAGAACTCGCTCGTCACCGGGTCGAGCTGAACCTCCGCGGGAGGCACTTCCTCAGGGAAGATCGGGTCGTAGGTTACGGTGCCGGCGTCCAGGTCAGCCCAGCGCTGCTCGGCGAGGCGGTCCATCTCTGCGCGTCGGTCGGCGTCGCTCCAGGAGTGCTGCCACCCGTTGCGGTAGTTCTCGCCTATGTCGTACATGGAGGCAGTGACGACCGCCTTGATGCGGGTGTCCATGCGTGCCGCGCCGAGGCCGAAGCCTCCGGAGCCGCAGATGCCAACCAGCCCGATCCGGTCGCGGGAGACGTAGTCGAGGGTTCCGAGGAAGTCGACGCCGGCGCTAAAGTCTTCCATGAAGATTTCCGGCGAGGACACGAAGCGGGGCTCGCCGCCGGAGTCTCCCTTGTAGGAGGGGTCGAATGCGAGAGAGACATAGCCGCGCTGGGCCAGTTGGTTGGCCCACACGCCCGGCATTTGCTCCTTCACGCCACCATGGCTGGGGCCGATGATGAGCGCGGGATGCTGGCCGCTCTTGTCGAGGTCCTTCGCCGTGTAGAGGTCGGCGGCGATGGTGATCCCGTAGCGGTTCTTGTAGGTGACACGGGTGCGATCGACCTCCGGCGAGATGACGAAGGTCAGACCATCGGGCTGTAGAGGCATGGGAAACTCCTTTTTCGTTCGTCGAGGTACTGGATAATGAGCACGCAGCGATGGTTGGCGCTGCCAGCGCTGATCACGTTCGTAAGGCACGTCTGGCGCGGCTGATGGTGAGCGTTACCAACAGTCACCCCCGGCGGCTGCCTCTGTAGCTGGTCCACTCGTCGCTCACCGGTTGATCCGTCGTTCGCGGGTTCCGGTGTCTTCACGGTCGGCCGGCTCGAGGAGCGCCGTCGGCTGTCCGAGGAAGGTCCGGCGGCTCTGCTCGACGCCGTGGTCGCTCATCACAATTCCTGCCGGGTCGGCCGGAACAGGATCTCGTTGACATCCACCTCTTCCGGCTGGCTCATGGCGAAGACCACCATCGTGGCGAAGGAGTCAGCCGGGACGGCGATTGCCATGGCCTGGCGGACATTCGCGGCGATGTCGGGTTCGGTGATGCTGTCCGCAAGCTCTGTCGCGACCGCACCCGGCGAGATGACGGTTGTCCGGATGTTATATGGCTTGACCTCCTGCCGCAGCCCCTCGGAGATCACGCGAACCGCCGTCTTGGTCGCGGCGTAGACGGCGCTGCCCGGCCGCACCTTGTGGCCGGCAACTGAAGAGACATTGATGATGTGACCACTCTTCTGCGCTTGCATATACGGCAGCGCGGCGGCGATGCCATAGAGCACGCCCCGCAAGTTCACATCGATCATGCGATCCCAATCCTCAATCTTGCCCCGCTCAAGCGGCGAGTGCGGCATCAGACCGGCGTTGTTGAGGATCACGTCAATGCGCCCATGGGTTTGCACCGCGTGATCCACCAGATGCTTGACCTGGTCGTACTGCGTCACATCGGTCTGCACGGCGGCGTCAGCGCCCAGCGACAGCTCCGTCGCGAGCGCCTGAAGCCGGTCGAGCCGTCGTGCCCCGAGAACCAGTTTGGCCCCGTGCCGCGCCAGCTGACGTGCAGCGGCTGCGCCGTTTCCGCTGCTTGCGCCCGTGATAACGACGACTTTTCCTTCGATGTTGCTCATCATCCTGACTCCTACTTGCCATGCCATCTTCGAAAAAGCGATCAGCATGGTCTGGTACTGCAAAATGGGAAGGTGTGATTGGAGCTACTTCTTGAAGACCTCCCGCGCGATCTTGACAGCGGACATCGCGCGCGGCCAGCCAGCGTAGAAGGCCAGGTGAATGATCACCTCAGCGAGCTCAGTTTCCGATAGGCCGTTCTGCTTTGCCCGGCTCAGGTGTCCTGCAAGCTGCTCGGTGTTGCCACCCGCGATCAGCGCGGCGACCGTGACCAGGCTGCGGTCGCGCGGCGCGAGCTCGGCACGCTCCCAGACATCGCCGAACAGAACCTCGTCCGTGAGTTGCGCCAGCTTGGGCGCGAAATCGCCGACCAGCTTCTGTGCGACCGTTGGTTCTTTTGCTTCAGACATCTCGTGTCTCCTGTTCTTGTTCGCCGTGTGATCTGATCCGGTCACGCCACATTTCGACCTGCTCAGCGATCGATCATCCGCTGTGAGCTTTCGGAGTAGCGCTCCCCGTGGATCGTGATCTGCGCTGCGGCGCTTTCGATCTCCTGCAGATCGTCGGGTGTCAGCTCAACGTCGACTGCATGGAGGTTCTCCTCAAGGCGATACACCTTCGTGGTGCCGGGGATCGGCACGATCCACGGTCTCTGGGCCAGCACCCAGGCCAGCGCGATCTGCGCCGGCGTCGCCTGCTTCTTCGCCGCGATCCTGCCGACCAGATCGATCAGGGCCTGGTTCGCCGTGCGGTTTTCTTCCGAGAAGCGCGGGACGGTGTTGCGGAAGTCGCTCGTGTCGAACGTCGTGCTCGCGCTGATCGCGCCAGTCAGGAAACCCTTGCCGAGCGGGCTGAAGGGCACGAAGCCGATCCCAAGCTCCTCCAGGGTGGGCAGAATCTCGGCTTCCGGCTCGCGCCACCACAGCGAGTATTCGCTCTGGAGCGCTGTGACCGGCTGAACTGCGTGGGCACGCCGAATGTTTTGTACTCCCGCCTCCGAAAGACCGAAGTGCCTGACTTTGCCCTCCTGTATCAGCTCCTTGACTGTCCCAGCCACCTCCTCGATCGGCACGTCGGGATCGACCCGGTGTTGATACAGCAGGTCAATCGTTTCAATTCTGAGCCGCTTGAGCGAATCCTCGACCGTTTGCTTGATATATTCAGGTCGGCTGTTCAGACCACCCTTGCCACTGAAATCGAAGCCGAACTTGGTGGCGATCACAACCTGGTCACGAACGAGTGCTAGGGCTTCACCCACCAGCTCCTCGTTCGTAAACGGGCCGTAGACCTGCGCAGTGTCGAAAAATGTCACGCCGCGTTCGACGGCCGATCGGATCAATGCGATCGCCTCCTGCTTATCCGTGGCGGGACCCATGCCATGGCTGAGTCCCATGCAGCCAAGTCCGAGGGTTGAGACCGCGAGGTTGGTACCGAGTGTGCGCTGTTGCATACCGCTTTCTCCCTTCGGTTCCAGTGAGTTGCCCTGCGCTGATTCGCGCGTCATCTTTTCCACGACGACCTGTGTCGTCGGTCGCAGATGCCAACGGGCCGCTCGTACGTTTAGGTCGTGAGTTTTACCTCGCCCAACCGCTTCACGATGTTCGGATCGCGGTGGTCGAAGAGACTGGTTTTTGTATCCAGCGTTGCAATCGCCGCCATATCGTCCGGGCTCAGGGCGAAATCGAAGATGGTGAAGTTCTCCTCAATGCGCTCCTTGCGGACGGATTTGGGAATCGCCACGACCCCGCGCTGGGTCAGCCAGCGCAGAATGACCTGCGCCACGGTCTTCTGATGCTTGGTTGCGATGGAACGCAGTAGCTCGTTCTCGAAGATGTTGTTTCTGCCTTCGGCAAGCGGCCCCCAGGACTCAATCTGCACGGTGTTGTCCTGTAGGAATTTCTGGGTCTCGGTCTGCTGATAGAAGGGGTGTGTCTCGATCTGGTTCACCGCAGGAACCACCTGGTTGTGTACAATCAGATCCATCAACCGGTCGGAGTGGAAGTTGCTGACCCCGATGGCGCGCACCCGGCCTTCCCGATATAATTCCTCCATCGTGCGCCACTCGCCATACACATCCCCGTAGGGCTGATGAATCAGGTACAGATCCAGATACTCCAGTTGTAACTTCTGCAATGACTGTTCAAACGCCTTCTTGGTGTGTTCGTACCCAGCATCCTGGATCCAGAGCTTGGTCGTGACGAAGAGCTCTTCGCGTGCCACACCGGCTCGCTTGATGGCCTTGCCGACCGCAGCCTCATTACCATACACCGCCGCGGTGTCAATCAGACGGTAGCCCGTGCGTATTGCCTCGTAGACGCTTCGCTCGCACTCTTCGGCATCGTTCATCTGAAACACGCCGAACCCGAGAAGCGGCATGACCACACCAATATTTAAAGTAACTGTAGGCACCGTTGACATGGACTATTCTCCTTGTTCCTATGCGGAGCGCGTACCGCTGCTGCTTGCATCATTCTCCCAGGCGTTGGACGGCGCCAGCAGCGCCTCCTCGCTTTCGTATCCAGTATAGGCGCTTTCGACCATGATGTGGTATGATGATTATCGAGAATTATTGGACAATCCTCTAAATGCTCAACACCGGGGCTGGAGAAAGAGAGGACGAGGCGCTATGGATGTGATCAAGGGACAGCGTGCAGCGTGGGAGCGACAGCATGCAGACACCAACCGTGAGGAGCTGGTCGCGCGGATCGCGAGCACCCTCCAGGCCGATGGGACGGTTGAGCCGCTGCCAGGGCTACATTTCCACCGCGCCTCCTCGCCGACGCAGCCGCTCCACGCCGTGCTCGTCCCAGCCTTCTGCGTGATCGCCCAGGGCAGCAAGGTTGTACTGCTAGGCGATGAGCAGTACCGCTACGACCCGGCGCACTACCTGCTCGTCACTGCTGAGCTCCCTGTGGTGGGACAGGTCGTCGAGGCCTCGCCGGAGTGCCCCTATCTGAGCCTGCGCCTTGAGCTCAGCTCCACCCTGGTTGGCTCGGTGATGGCCGAGGCCGGGCACCCGTCGCCACGGAGCTACCCCTCCGTACGCGCCCTTGACGTGAGTCCACTTGAGACGGATTTGCTGGACGTGGTGGTGCGGCTCGTCAGGCTACAGGACTCCCCGCACGACGCGGGCTTCCTCGCGCCGCTGCTACAGCGCGAGATGGTCTACCGGCTCCTGAAGGGAGAGCAGCGTGACAGGCTCCACCAGATCGCGACCGTCGGCGGCTATGCCCACCGTATTGCTCAGGCGATCGAGCGGATCCGAAAGAACTTTGACCAACCCTTGCGGATCGAGGATCTCGCGCGCGAGGTGGGGATGAGCGTCTCGGGCTTCCACGCTCACTTCAAGACCGTTACGGCGCTGAGCCCGTTGCAATTCCAAAAGCAGCTGCGGCTGCAGGAGGCCCGCCGGCTCATGCTCGGCGAGCATCTCGATGCTGCGAGCGCCGGCTATCGCGTGGGATACGACGATGCTGCGTATTTTAACCGCGAGTACAGAAGGCTCTTCGGCGCCCCACCCATGCGCGATGCCGCACGGCTGCGGGAAGATGCCAGGCAACATGTGGTGGGTCAAGGAATGGTGTAGCAGCCGATACGGGAATTGCTGGAACCAGCGCAGGTTGAGCACCTCACCCGCAAGCAACAGCACCGTTGCCAGCGCGCCTATGAGCGCCGTGATCTCCGTGCGCTCCTCCACCCAGCTCACCTGGCTGCTCAGATCACCGTAGATCTGTTCGAGTTGGCCGGCCTCCGCCGCGTAGAAGTACTGTCCCCCGGTCTGCCGCGCAATCGCCTGCAAGCTCGCCTCGTCCAACTCGGCGCGCTGCCCAATGCCGACCGTGTGGGCCCGGATCTGCGCGCCTACGGCTTGCGCTGCGGCTTCACTGGGTGCCATACCGGCGGGGGATTGGCCATCGGAGAGCAGCACCACCACTGCCGGCAGCCGC
>LJCR01001709.1 GCA_001399705.1 Kouleothrix aurantiaca | reverse complement strand
CGCGCGATGTGTGCGAAGAGCTGCACGGATGGTGGCTGAACAAATACCAGCGCACGGCGGTGTGACGCCGGGAGGCGTGGGGTGAGCGGGTGAAAGGGTAGCGCAGTTGGCAGTGGGCAGTGGGCAGTGGGCAGTGGGCAGTGGGCGGTTGGCAGCGCGCAGTGAGCAGTATACACTCTTCTGCGTCCTGAGTAGCGCGCAGCGCGTATCGAAGGGCGCGTGTGCACAATCTCATTCGCCTGCGGCGTCCTTCGATACGGCCTGACGGCCACTCTCGCAAATCGTGCATCCTAAATCTCCGTGCCTCAGTGTCTCTAACACGAAAATAGAACCAAGAACCAAGAACCGAAAACCAGACAGTGTCTATTTTCGCGAAGCAGGGTGCGGCGCAGCCGCATGGACATCTGTGGTGAAATTCGTTCGTCCTTCATGGATCGCACGTGGCCGCGCCTGCCGCGCAAAAACAAACGCGCACCGTTTCGGGTGCGCGCTGCGAGTATGGTTATGGCTAAGCACTAGCGCATTAGCATTTGGGGCAGTCATCGTCAACGTACGGCCCGTGATCGGGGCAGTCGCAGCCGTGATCTTCGTCGTTGTACTGGTACATTGCAGGCTCCAATGCGATTGATCAATAAGTTGGGTGTATCGTATCACTCGCGGATTTGTACGACCAAGACGCGTACATTACAGTTGGTTAAATAGTGGTTGTTCGGTATTTTTATCATTGTTCTCCATCAAAAGGCTGAGAACCAAACTGCCAAACCGGCAGGCCGCGCTCCGGCGCTGATACGGCGTGCCGCCCGCTCTTGTGCGCTATAATGCGCCTGTTCGCGCTTTTCACCACTAGCCGAGCCGCCCGTGAGGCGTGCGAAGAACGACTATGCTGAACGCACTATCGCGCCGCTTTGGCACCATCCGCTGGAAGCTCGCCGGCTCCTACGTGCTGGTGGCGCTGCTGGTGGCGCTGGTTGGCGAGCTGCTGCTGGTAGCTGCGCTGATCTATTTGTTCAACTCGCGCCTGATCACCGACGCCTTTCAGGCCCGCGCCAGCACCTATGCCGCCGCCCTGCGCGCCGATTTTGCCCAGCACGCCGAGCTTAAAGCTGCGGTCAACGCCCGCATCACCGACCTGATTCAGCGCGATACCCAGCAGCTCAACGCGCGCGAGCCCGGCTTGCAGATCAACCTGGGCGGGGAAGACATCCCCGTGCAGACGTTTGTGCTCGACGCGCGCGGCACGCTGCTGGCGGCAATCCCGCGCGGCAGCTACCAGCCGGGCACGCTGCTGGCCACGCTTGAGCCGCCCGAGGTGTATAGCTACGCTGAGCGCGCGCTCCGGGGCATTACCGACACGGTTGCGCTTTCGGGGTGGGTGGGCGCGAACCGGCAGCTTGTGTCGGCTGCGGCGGTGCAGGGCGAAGATGGAACAGTGCTGGGGGCGGTTGTGATGCGCTCCGCCCCACTGCCGGTCGCCGAGCTGATTGGCGGGGTGTCGCTGTCGCTGCTGATCGTGCTGGTGCCAGTGATTGGCGTTGGCGGCCTGCTGGGCCTGCTCTACGGCTGGTTCGCC
>LJCR01001707.1 GCA_001399705.1 Kouleothrix aurantiaca | reverse complement strand
ACTATACCGTGATCTCGGTGGTGGATGTCGACACACAAGAGCAGGTGGCTATGGATCGCTTCAATCAGGTGGATTATGCGCTCCAGCTCGGCCGGCTTGATGCGCTGTACCGGCTGTGGAAGCCGCGCCTGATTGTAGCGGAAAGCAACAACATGGGCGGGCCGCTGGTCGAGCAGCTGCGCGGGCTGTATCCTGTGGAAGCCTTCAACACAACGAACGCCAGCAAGAAAGAGATCATAGATGACCTGGCGCTCGGATTTGAGCAAGGCGCGTTCCGCATTCTCAACGATGCGGTCCAGATCGGCGAGCTGCTGTCATTTGAGCAAACGCGGCTGCCTAGCGGTCTGTGGCGCTACGCGGCGGCTGGGAACGGGCACGATGATACGGTGATGGCGTTGGCGCTGTCGAAGTATGCGGCGAACGTGACGCCGGCGGTGGGTGGCACGGTGGGGGTGTGGAAGAGGTAGAGCGGACACCCTTTGACAAGCTCATGGCAGGCTCCGGTTGGCTCGGACAGGCGGGGCGGCGAGCACATTGGTCCGCCGGGACAGATGTTGGAAATTGCTTGAAATTGACCAACGAAAAATGCGCGGGCGCGCGTTCAGTATATGAGTGCGGATGAAAGTGGGCGAGTGACCGTTCAGATTGTGCTATAATGACAGCACGCAATGATTTTGGCCAAACTGGTGAAACTGTATAGTAAACATGGTCAGTCGTTGTGTGCAGGAAGGGCGCTGTGATGCGCTTGGCGGCACTAGTGGTGGTACGAGGCTCTCCGCACCAATGCCCCGCTCTGAAGGGGTTTGAAACAACCGTGGCCTGCGGTGAGCACCTTGCTGACCAGACTCCGCACCAATGCCCCGCTCTGAAGGGGTTTGAAACTTAACAGTTATAGGGGTCAATACCGCTGAGCCAAGGACTCCGCACCAATGCCCCGCTCTGAAGGGGTTTGAAACGCGCGGATCCACTTTCGTGCTTGGGTGTTGTGTTGCCTCCGCACCAATGCCCCGCTCTGAAGGGGTTTGAAACCAGTAGCAACAGTTCGCACTTCACTTACGGTATGCCCTCCGCACCAATGCCCCGCTCTGAAGGGGTTTGAAACCAAGCCCCTTGCCAAACAAATCGATCATGGCACCCTCCGCACCAATGCCCCGCTCTGAAGGGGTTTGAAACTAGGCCTGTGGCTCGTATGTGCTGATCAGCATATAGGCTCCGCACCAATGCCCCGCTCTGAAGGGGTTTGAAACCTAGCGACACCTTCTACTTTTTATACATGAAACAGCCTCCGCACCAATGCCCCGCTCTGAAGGGGTTTGAAACAAGGCGATCTGGACGTCGGCTTCATTCTGCTCTGCTCCGCACCAATGCCCCGCTCTGAAGGGGTTTGAAACTCGAATTCGACGCCCTGGGGATCGATGCCTTCGTCCTCGCTCCGCACCAATGCCCCGCTCTGAAGGGGTTTGAAACACAGTCTGCGCATGGGCGAGCATGGGCGTAGTGGAGCTCCGCACCAATGCCCCGCTCTGAAGGGGTTTGAAACATCCGGCCAACGGGCCTGGATATCTTTCGCG
>LJCR01001708.1 GCA_001399705.1 Kouleothrix aurantiaca | reverse complement strand
CGTTGGTCGGCTGCTTCAAACGCCCGCCCGACGACATCACGATCTGGCCGAAGCGGCCAAGCTGGAAGTGCTCGGTGACGTACAGCGTCTGCGGGAAGCGCACCAGCATGCCTTCGTAGGCTTCCAGCGCTGTGGCGCTTGCGAATGGCATCGCAACGTCGGCTGGCGTGACGGTGCCGGTGGTGCCGCACAGCTCAATACCAGTCGTGCTGCTGAGCTGGCTCTGGCCCTGGTTTTCACTCACAGCGCCGGTGACCTGTACGACCTGCCCGACGCTCACGCGATTGGCGTTGTCGCCTTCGAAGACGAAAATGCCATCCGACGTAGCCGCGTCACCATCGCCGCCGTCCTGCACGTAGAAGCCGCGCAATGCCGGCGACGCGCCCTCGTAGTCGAGCACGACTACACCCTGAACGGTGACGGTTTGCCCATTTAATGGAGTGATGTCGCCTGTGCCCTGCACCGAGCCAATTGTGACGTCGGGCGCGGAACACGGAGCCTGGACGGTAACAGTGGCCGTGGTGCTGTCGGTGTTGCCGGCGCTGTTCGAGACGCGCACCCAGTAGCTGGTTGTAGCCGTGAGCGCAGGCGTGGTGTAGGACGCCGAAGTCGCGCCGCTGATCGGGCTGGCGGTGTCGCCGCTAGTGCCGGTGTACCACTGGTAGGAAAGTGGCGCGGTGCCACTGGCAACTACGCTCAGCGTGGCGGTCTGCCCGCTCTGGATGGTCTGGCTGGCCGGCTGCGTGGTGATGCTCGGCGCAACATCGGCCGGGTTGACCGTAATCGTCGCGGTGGTGCTGTCGACGCTGCCGGCGCTGTTCGAGACGCGCACCCAGTAGCTGGTTGTCGCACTAAGCGCGGGCGTGGTAAAGCTCGACGAATTCGTGCCAACCGGCGTTGTGGTTGTGCCCGTCGCGCCTTCATACCACTGGTAGGCGAGGGGCGCGGTGCCACTGGCAACCACACTCAGCGTGGCGGTCTGCCCGCTCGTGATCGCCTGCGACTGCGGCTGGGTGGTGATGCTCGGCGCAATAACCTGGCCGTAAGTGCTGTTACGCGGGTTCGGCGTGCCAACCGTGAAGTCATTGGCGTTGTTGTTGGTGTCGGTCGCGCCGTTGCCATTGCGGATTGCTGCGGTGGTGTTGCTCAAATTCGCGGTTGGCGCTGTCTCCGAACACGTCGTTGCCGAGCCATAGCCAAGAATATCGACCACGGTTGCGCCTGATGGGCAAATAGTCCCGGAGGTAACTGCCGTAGTTGTATTCAGCAGAACGACCTTGCCAGCCGTGCCGCTCATGTTGATCGTGCCGGTAGCATCCGCAGTTGGCAGTGCGACGCCATTCGCGCCGCTGGCCTCCTGGATCAGGAAGTAACCGCCCGCCGGGATTGTGCCAGAAAGATCGGTTTTGTTCGTCCAGGTTGTGCCAGTCGAGCTGGCGTACTGCACCGACCAGCCGCTCAGGCTGATGGGGTTGCTGGTGCGGTTGTACAGCTCGATGAAGTCGTTCGTATACTGTGCGCCGGTGTTGCCGCCGCCGCCATACACCTGGCTGATCACCACGCCTGCGCTC
>LJCR01001706.1 GCA_001399705.1 Kouleothrix aurantiaca | reverse complement strand
GTTCAGCAGCAGCACATACTCGGGGGATGGGGGATGGGAGATGGGGGATGGGGCGTTTTGCCCGTCCTGCATTTCCTGCCCCGCATCCGCCGTGATTCTCCGCAGCGCGAGATTGTTCGCGTAGGCGTAGCCGCCGTTGCGCGGGCTATCGATCACATGGACATGCGGGAATTCATCGCGCACCATGGCGGTGCTGCCATCGCGCGAGGCGTTGTCGACCACCCAGATGTCGAGCGGGAATTGCGCCGCGCCGGGCTGGATGGATTGCAGGCAGTCGCGCAGCAGGTCGCGGGTGTTATAGCTGACGATAACGATCGCAAGCGTGGGCATGCCACTTCCTCATCATTCCAATGCGCCGCGTATTATACCATAGGCGATAGATGGGCAAGCGAAGTGAAAATATACCAGATAGCAAACCTGAAACCTTTAACCACCAAGACACCAAGGCACCAAGCATTCGGGCTAGTTAAAGGAACTTGGTAGCTTGACGTACTCTTAGTTCAATAATATAATCTAGACAGTCTAGCCAGATATGAAAGGTCGACAACATGGCGCGCACCTGGCAATTGCAAGAAGCCAAAAATAAATTCAGTGAAGTGGTTGAAGAAGCGCTGAAGAACGGCCCGCAGCTCATTACCAAGCGTGGGGTTGAAACAGCGATAGTGCTTTCGTATGCGGAATATCGCAAACTTCAGCTGGCGCAACAGCCGCTCTCGGCATTTTTTCGCGAGTCGCCGCTGGTCGATTCCGAACTCGATCTCACTCGCGACACCAGCGCCGAGCGCGGGACGCTTGAGCTATGAACTACCTGCTCGATACGAATATTATTTCCGAGCTGGTTGCCAGAAAGCCCAACCCGCGCGTGCTGGAATGGATCGACAGCTGCGACCCGAATCATATTTTCATTAGTGTGATTACAATTGGTGAGCTGCGTAAAGGTATTGAGAAATTGCCTGCTTCGGCGCGGAAAGACGCGCTGGCTGAGTGGCTTGCGAATGATCTGGTGCTGCGCTTCAGCGGGCGCATCCTGACCCTTGACCTTGATGTGATGCTTGCGTGGGGCCAGCTTACCGGCGAGCTTGAGCGTGCAGGCCGGCCCTTGCCAGCAATCGACTCGCTGATCGCGGCGCTGGCGCTGCACCACGGAATTACCCTGGTCACGCGCAACGTAGCCGATTTCGCGCATAGTGGTATCGTGCTGCTCAATCCGTGGGAGTGAAGTTCAGGGGATGGGGATGGAGACACTTTGGCATGCAACAACTCGGTGGTCTCCGTGTTCTCTGTGGCCAGATATTTCTGCGCTTTTTATAATGGCAAAACCCCACACAGCGCGCCCCGAAGTCCTATGCTATAATAGCGCCAAACACTGGTTCTACGCGATAAGGAAGCCTACTCATGGCGCAGCGACGCATTTTACAGATCGAAGACCCCGACGACAAGCGCGTGCTCAAAAACCGCGCCCACGCGATCAAGCAGTTTACGCCCGCGCTCCAGGCGCTGGCCGCCGATATGTTCGAAACCATGCACGCCGCGAATGGCGTGCGCCTGGCCGCGCCGCAGATCGGCATCAGCC
>LJCR01001705.1 GCA_001399705.1 Kouleothrix aurantiaca | reverse complement strand
TGGCCTGGAGTTCGCGCGCAGCGTGATCGAGATGAAGATGCTGCGCAACCTCAACTATGTGCGCGCCCGTTTCGCCCGCATGGAGCGGCGCGTGGTGCCGGCGCACGTGTTCGCCGCGCTGGAGCCGTATGCCGAGGCGTATGCGCAGGCATTTGGCCGCCCGCTGGAACCGCAGAACCGGCAAACTGCAGAACCAGCCAGTCAGGTAATGGAAACAGTAAACTCGTAACAATGCACGCAGTTCCTGTAGTTCTGCGGTTCCACGGTTCCCTTAAAGGAGGAAAGCGAATGAGTCTCACGCTCGCGGTTTACGGCAAGGGCGGCATCGGCAAAAGCACCACCAGCGCGAACCTTTCGGCGGCGTTTGCGCTGCAGGGCGCCAAGGTGCTGCAGATCGGCTGCGACCCCAAGCACGACAGCACCTTTCCGCTCACCGGCACGCTGCAGAACACCGTGATCGATGTGCTGACCGAGGTTGATTTCCATATCGAAGATGTAGAGATCGACGACGTGGTGAAGCACGGCTACGCGGGCGTCGATACGCTGGAGTCGGGCGGGCCACCCGCCGGCAGCGGCTGCGGCGGCTATGTCGTGGGCGAAACGGTCAAGCTGCTGAACGAGTTCGGCCTGTACAACAAGTACGACGTGATCGTCTTCGACGTGCTGGGCGACGTGGTGTGCGGCGGCTTCTCGGCCCCGCTGAACTACGCCGACTTCG
This sequence comes from Kouleothrix aurantiaca, assembly GCA_001399705.1. Classification (GTDB taxonomy): domain Bacteria; phylum Chloroflexota; class Chloroflexia; order Chloroflexales; family Roseiflexaceae; genus Kouleothrix; species Kouleothrix aurantiaca. The sequence continues at coordinate 855 of LJCR01001705.1, read as the reverse complement.
GCGTCATCATCGCCTGCAACGACTTCGACAGCATTTTTGCCGCGAACCGCCTGTGCCTCGCGATCAAGCAGAAAAGCGTGCGCTACAAGGTCAAGCTGGCCGGCATCATCGCCAACCGCGTCGATTACGAGTTTGGCGGCGGCACCAACCTGCTGGAAGAGTTCGCCAGCACGGTCGGCACCGAGATCATTGGGAAAGTGCCCTACCACGACCTGATCCGCCGCTCGCGCCTGGCCGGCAAAACGCTGTTCGAGATGGAAGGCCCCGACAAGGCGCTCTGCGTCGATCCCTTCACCGAAATGGCCGACTACCTGCTGAACCAGCCGCGCTCGGAAGTGCCTTCGCCGCTGGGCGACCGCGAGATCTTCAATGTGATTGGTGGCTGGAAATAAAGCCAGTAGTCAGGTGTCAGGAGACAGTATTCAGTAGAATTCAAAGCAATTCATTGAAAGCTACTTCTGTTTCCTGTCTCCTGTCTCGTGAAAACGTATGGAACTATCGCATAATCACAAATCCCGCCTGCTGGCCTATTTCGACGGCCAGGGCTTCGAGCGCTGGAGCGCGATCTACGGCGATGCCGAGGTGTCGCGCATCCGCCGCACGATCCGCCAGGGGCACGCGCGCATGCTGGCGCTGGCCGAGCAATGGCTGTGCGAGGCGCTGCGCGCCGACGACCGACCAACGACGAATGACCAACTTTCGTCTTCCGTCCTCGGTCCTTCGTCCGTTCTCGACGCCGGCTGCGGCACCGGCTTGCTGAGCCTGGCGCTGGCGCGGCGCGGCATGCACGTCACGGCGGTTGATATCGCGCCGCAGATGGTGGCCGCCGCCGCCGCCGCGCTGCACGATGCCGGG
>LJCR01001703.1 GCA_001399705.1 Kouleothrix aurantiaca | reverse complement strand
GTGTCGCTGTCGTGCACCTGCGCGGCAACAACGGTCACGGTGCAGCTTGTGCCTTCTGGCAAGGTGCTGCTCGGCGTTAGCACAAAGCTCGTGGCCGGCCCGTTGCCGGTGCTATTGGTAAAGCTTACCGGCGTTCCAGCCGGGCATGCGAGCGCAAAGGCGCTGGCGCCGACGGTGACAGGCTCGTCGAATGTGATTGTGATCGTGCTGCTCGCTGCGACGCCGTTTGTGCCGCTGATCGGGCTGGTGCTCGCTACACTGGGCGCAGTGTCTGTCACCATGCCGAACGCGAAGACGTAGTTGGCGGCCATGGTGTCGGGCGGGTCGATTGCGTCGGTGTCGTGTATTTGCCCGGCCAGCACGGTTGCGGTGCAGCTTGTGTTCGCGGGCAAGTTTGCTGTTGGCGTGAGCATATAGACGCTGGCCGGCGATGCCGAGAGCGTGAAGCTCTGGCCTGTGCCGCCGCAGCTGAGCGTGAACGAGCTGGTCGTTGCATTCACACTCTCGCTAAACGTGATCGTCAGCGTCGAATCGATCGCTGCGCCATTCGTGCCCGTGATCGGGCTTGTGCTCGCCACCGTTGGCGCGGCATCGGTGCTGCTGGCCTGGGGGCGCGCGCGCATCGCCGCGCTGGTGTGGATTGTCGTGGGCGCGCTGCTGATCTACGCGGCCGGGCTGTTTGGCGGCGTGGGCGTGCTGCTCAGCGCGGCGCTGACGGGTCTGGTGGTCTACCTGGTGATCAGCGGCTGGTGGCGCGGCCCGCAGCCCCTTGCCGAGCCTGCCGCGCTGGTGCTGCCCGAAAGTGAAGCAGTTGCCGACGACGCAACCGCCGAGCTAAGCGAAACCGAGCTGGCCGAAACCGAGCCGAACGGCACCGAGCCTGCCCCTCTGCCAGAGGTCGTGGCCGTTGCGCCCAGGCCCGCGTTCGCGCCCGCGCCGCTGTTCCCGCTCTTCCTGGCCTTCTGGTTCGTTGGCGCGCTGGTGGCCTTCTCGTGGGCCGGCGAAAAAATGCCCTGGCTGCTCACGCACATTGCTTTGCCCGGCAACCTGCTGGCCGCATGGGCGATTGGTCGCCTGATCGACTCGGTGGAGTGGCGCGACCTGCCCGACCGGCGCGCTGGCCTGATCCCAATTGCGCTGACGCTGGCGCTGGTGGCAATTGGCGTGGCGCTGTGGCGCTTCTCTTCGGCGGGTGAGGGCCAGGCCGGCCAGGCGGCGATGCTCCAGGCGCTCGTGCCGCTATTAATCGCGGGCCTGCTGATCTTTGGCCTGCTGACGATCGGGCAGCACCTGGGGAGCCGCACGACGCTCACGATCTGCGCGCTGACGATTTTCGGCTTGCTGGCGGCCTACAGCGTGCGCGCAAGCTGGATGGTGGTGTACGACCACCCTGACACGCCGATCGAGATGCTGATCTATGTGCAAAGCCCGCCCGACGTGCCGCTGATTGTGAACGACATTCGCACCCTGGCGATCAACCAGACGCGCAACCAGCGCAACGCCGACGACCCGACCGGCGGCCACACCATGCCGGTGATTATGGACTCGGGCGACGCGGGCGGCGAGGGCAGCCT
>LJCR01001704.1 GCA_001399705.1 Kouleothrix aurantiaca | reverse complement strand
TGCTGGCGCAGGGCCACGTGCAGATGATCGTGAACACCGTCGACTACGGGCTGAACCCGCAGGCCAGCCTGGATGCGCCGCGCTGGAGCTGGTGGGGCGAGCGCTACGCCAAAGTCGAGGTGCACGCCGACGCGGCGATTCCTGCGGGCTTGCTGGCGCAGGGCCACGAGATCGAGGTGGATGCCGAGCCAGAAGGGTTTGGCTGCGGGCAGATCATCTGGCGGCTGCCGAATGGCGCGTATGTGGCCGGCAGCGATGGCCGCACCGACGGCTGCGCGCTGGGCTGGTAGCGAATAGGGCGTGGGGGATGGGAGTTGGGGGATGGAGTGCAGACAACGACTGACGACACGACACGAGACGCGAGACACGAGATTCTAGCTCCTTGTCTCCCCATCTCGTGTCTCCTGTCGCCCGTACCTAGTGCAGTATCAAGAAAGTGATGCGGAAATCAGGGCAGAGTTTCTGCATTGTACTCACCAACCCCTATTCCCCATCCCCTAAACCCCTGCGCTGAAAGCGCACTATGCGCCAGCCTCGCACGGCAGGCAGACGGTGAAAATGCTGCCCGCGCCCTCGGTGCTTTGCACCTCGACCGTGCCGCCGTGCAGCTCCACAATTTCCTTGACGACGTACAGGCCCACGCCAAGGCCGCTGATGCTCTGTGTTGCGTTGTTTTCGGCGCGGTAAAAGCGCTGAAACAGGTTGGGCAGCGCCTCGGCCGGGATGCCAATGCCGTGGTCGCGCACGGCCAGCGATGCCTGCTGCTCGCTTGCCGTAAGGGTGGCAAAAATCGGCTCAGGGGCTTGGCTGTATTTCAGCGCATTCTGAAGTAGGTTTTGCACGACCTGCTCAAGTCGCAGCGCGTCGCCATTCATAATAATGGGCGCGGCGGGACGCTCCAGCGTGATCACGCGCTCGTCGTGGGCGGCGCGCGTTTCCTCAACCGCGCGCTCGACCAGCGCGGCGAAGTCGAAATGCGTGCGCTCGATGCGCAGCTGCCCATTTTCCAGGCGCGAGGTGTCGAGCAAGGTCAGGATCATGGCGTTCAGGCGGCTGACCTGGCCGTTGATGATGTCGAGCGTGCGCATGTCGCGCGGGGCGAGAAAGCCCTCGCGCGCGGCGCGGCGCTGCAGCAGCTGCACCTGCCCCAGCAGCGAGGTGAGCGGCGTTTTTAGCTCGTGGGCTGCGATGCTCAGGAACTGGTTGCGCAGCTGCAGCGCCTGCTCGGCCTGCTGGTAGAGCCGCGCGTTGTCGATCGCCTTGGCGGCGCGCTGCGCAATTTCCTCGGCGAAGGCCAGGTTCTCGGGCGTGTACTCGTGCCCCGCCTGCGACGACACAAACGTCAGCGTGCCAAGCGTTTGCCCGCGCGCCCGCAGTGGCGCGACCATCACCGAAACGAACTCCATGCTGCGCATGAGCTCCAGGTGCTCGGCGTTGCGGGCGTTGGCTGCCAGCATTTCTTCAGGAACGGTTGGAATGAGCTGGGCCTGCCCGGTGCGCATCACCGCGCCCACGCCGGTTTCAGCCGCAAGCGAAGGCGGGTAGCGGGCATACAGCCCAAATGCCAGCGGCAC
>LJCR01001702.1 GCA_001399705.1 Kouleothrix aurantiaca | reverse complement strand
CTGCGGAAACACGCGCGGCAGCACACTTTGCTGCACCCTGCGCGCCATTTCCAGCTCGTGCTCAAGCCGCTCCTGGCGCAGGCGCGCGTCGAGCAGGTCGGCGCGGCGGATGGCGAGCGCAGCATGGTCGGCAAATGCGCCCACCAGCGCAACCTCGGCTGGGGCAAAGCGCGCCTTCTGCGTGCTCTGGATGATCATGTGGCCCAGCGCCTGGCCTTCCGAAACCAGCGCCACGCGCAGGCCGGCGCGCAACGTAAAGCCAGCCAGGTCGGCGTGCTGCTCGGAGATGCCGGGCGGCCAGCCGCTAAAGTTCGCCGGCTCGCCGCCGGCAGCGGGCGCGAAATCGAGTGGCACGCGTTTGCCCAGCAGCTCACGCTGCCAGCCATGCACCGCCAGCACTTCTGCTTCACCACGCGCCCGCGCCAGGTAGAGGATCACTTTATCCGCTTCGCACAGCTCGCTCGCACGCTGGCACATCCGCCCCACCAGATCGGTCAGGTCGGTCGAGCGCGTCAGCGCCTGCCCGATATCCTGCAGCGAGCGCAGCGCGGCGGTGCGCTGTTCGAGCACGCGGTTGGCGCTTTCGAGCTGCGCGATATTGCGCTGCAGCGAGCTGTTGGCCTCGGCCAGGGCTTCGGCGCTGTGCGAAAGCTGGTGGTAGGTGCGGTAGAGCTGCTGCGCATCGTGGGACAGCATGTCGTCGAGCGCGAGCATGCCGCGCTGCACCAGTTCCCATAGGTACAGCTCGCGCGGCAGCACGGCAGCGGCTGGCGCGGCGCGATAGATGTCGAACACCGCCACGTCGCCCAGGCGCCCGCGAAACTCGCAGTGCTTGCAGCCAGGCGCGCTGAAACAGGCGATCTCGCCTGCGGGAAATGCACTGTTGGGCAGGTTGCGCAGCATGTCGCGCAGCTCTTCGAGCTGCCCAGCGCTGGGCGCGGCGGGCTGGCGGCAGTGGCGGCACAGCGTCGGCAGGCGTTCAACCGCAACCACCCAGCCAAGCTGCGCAACGAGTTCGGGCGCAACGCCGTGGTCGCTCAGGTGATGCGCAACCTCCCGGCCGCGACACACGCTGTCGAGCTGGGCGAGCACGCAAACCCCATTCTTGGCGGCGGCAAAGGCAGCTGGCGCGCTATCGGAATCCAGCCGGTCGATGATCAGAAAGTCGGGCTTGCGCTCCAGCGCCCTGGCGATCTGGCCGGCGTAGCCCCGCTCGCCCTGCGCCACATACGCGCGCACCCGGCGCTGCTGCGCCCGCCCCACGCGCACAGTGTCGCGCTGCCCGGCCACAATCGCCGCCGTGAGCTTTGCATCATTCAGAATCGTGCCGAGCAGCGCGCGAAACATTGTGCTGCGCCCGCTGGGCAGCAGGTCGCCACCCCCCTGCGGGCGCGGGTCGAGCCCGGCAATGATGATCATGCCCTGGCGCACGCGCGCCAGCTCGGCGATGCAGTCGTCGAGCTGCGGCAGATGGAAGAAATCGTCGAATTTCAGCATAGGGCTATTATACCAGTGACAAACGACACCTACGGACGAACGGCAACTGACCAGTGACGAGAAACTTCACCACAGAGG
>LJCR01001701.1 GCA_001399705.1 Kouleothrix aurantiaca | reverse complement strand
CACCAGCCTGCCGCTTGGCGCGTTCGACATTCTCGCCCCCACCGACGGCGCAATTCCCGCCGGCCTGCCGCGCCGGCTGGGCTGGGGCACCAACCAGTGGAGCGAAACGCCCGGCCAGGACTGGCAGGTGAGCAGCGGCGTGCCGTGGGACTACGTGTACCAGTACATCACCTACGAATGGTACAGCGACCCGGGCCACTGGGGCGGCAATTTCGTCGGGCGCTTTGCGCAGCAGGCTTGGGGCAAGGGCTACATCCCGGTGATCTCGGCCTACCTCATTCTGGGCCTGCCCACCACCTGCGGCGAAAGCCCGGGCTGCTATGCCCAGAAGCTCCAGAACGCCGGCTCGGTGAGCAAGTACCTGGCCGCGCTGCAGATGGCGGCGACCGAGGCGAAGGGCAGCAAGCCGGTGATCTTCCACATCGACCCCGATTTCTACGGTTTTATGCAGCAGAACAAATACAGCAGCAATGCCGCCAACCCCGACGACCCCAGCTCCTACCCGGTAGCGCTGAACGTGCCCGGCTACGCCAACAACCTTGCCGGCTTTGGCCAGCGCGTGGTGGACGTGATCCACAGCGCCGCGCCAAACGCACTGGTAGCTCTCCAGGCCCGCAAATGGCCGACCAACCGCGACCCGCACACGGTGACGGCGGCCGAGGTGCCGGGCATGGCGCGCAGCACTGCCGCCTTTCTCCAGGCCATGGGCGGCGACCGCGCCGACCTGCTGTTTGTAGAATGGAGCGACCGCGACTCCGGCAGCGGGCTGCGCCCCTGGTGGGACACGACGAACCTCAATCTGCCGCGCCCGACGCGTGCGGTGCTGTGGGAGAATGCGCTCGCGGCGGCCGCCCACAGGCGCCTGATGCTCTGGCAGGTGCCCGCCGGGAATATGAACCTCAACAACACCTGCGACCACTATCAGGACAACCGCGCCGCCTACCTGTTCAGCCACCCGCGCGACGCCTACGACTCGGGCGTGCTCGCGGTGATGTTTGGCGGCGGTGCGTCGTGTATGACCAGCCCGGCGACCGATGGCGGCTTTATTGCGGCGCAGGGCGCAATTGCCTACAATGCGCCGGCCGCGCCCAGCGGGCTGGCGGTGCTGGGCAGTGCGGGCGCAACCGTGACCCTGCGCTGGAATGAGAACACCGAGCCCGACCGGGCCGGCTACCGGCTGCGCTACCAGCAGGGCAGCGGCGCGGCTGGCACGCTCGACTTCAGCCGCGCCAACAGGGCCACGCTGCTGCGGCCCAGCGCGGGCAGTTGGCAGATCAGCGTTGCCGCGCTCGATGCGATGGGCCGCGCCAGTGCGTTCTCCGCCCCGGTGAGCGCTAATACCACGGCGGGTGCGGCGCGCGTGCTGGTGCCAGTGGCGCGGCGGCCGTAGCGCGTTGCGCCCTCACCCCCTGGCCCCCTCTCCCAGGTGCGGGAGAGGGGGATTTTTTTGCACCTCTTGAGCTACAAGAGAAAGGAAACGACCGTACCCCCTTCGCCCCTGGTAGGAGAAGGGGTTGGGGATGAGGGGTGTATACCTTGTGCGCAGCCTTCGCAGAGCCTGCCGCAGCCTTCGCAG
>LJCR01001700.1 GCA_001399705.1 Kouleothrix aurantiaca | reverse complement strand
GGTCAACACCGTGAAGGCGCACGTCAAAAATATCTACCGCAAGCTCAACGTCAGCACCCGCCTCGCCGCAGCGCGCGCCGCCCGCGACCTCGATCTGCGCTAATCACCCACCCGATTACCCGCCCGGAGAATGCCGCCGCACCCGTTTCTTCTCTACAATGAGTGGTGTTAACGACATATCGCTATTCATCAGGAGAAGAACACTTTGAACACAGCTTCAATCCCTTCCGCTCAGGAGCAGGTCGGGCCATCGCGCTTCACACTGCTGTTCCTGATTTCCACGGCGTTTCTGAACGCGCTCGGTTTCACCGTAATCAGCCCGGTGATGCCATTTATTGTGCAGCAGTATCTGGCCGATCCGAATACTCTGGCGACCGTAGTCGGCTGGCTGACGGCCAGCTACGCGATCTGCCAGTTTCTGGCCGCGCCCGCGCTGGGCGTGCTAAGCGACCGCTACGGCCGCCGGCCGGTGCTGCTGATCTGCCTGCTTGGCTCGGCGGCCGGCTACCTGATCTTTGGCATTGGCGGCGCGCTGTGGGTGCTGTTCCTCAGCCGCATCATCGACGGGCTGACCGGCGCGAATTACAGCATTCTGGCGGCCTATATCGGCGATGTGAGCAAGCCCGAGCAGCGCGGCAAGCTGTTCGGCCAGATCGGTGGCGTGGTCGGCGTGGGCTTTATTGTCGGACCGGTGCTCGGCGGCTTTGCGGCGCGGCTGGGCTACTCGGCGCCACTGTACCTGTCGGCGGCGATCATGCTGGCCAATACGGTGTGGGGCTTCTTTGCCATGCCCGAAAGCCTGCACCCGCAGTATCGCTCGGCGGGCTTCCGGCTGCGCGATCTGAATCCGTTCACGCAGCTCCGCAACATCTTCGCGATCGCACACCTGCGCTGGCTTATGATGACCAGCCTGTGCTATTTCTTCCAGTTCGCGCTGTTCACCACCGAGCTGTCGGTGCTGGCGCTCGACAAGCTGAGCTGGGCGCCCGAGCAGATCGGCCTGCTGCTGCTCACCGTCGGCGTGATCGATATCATCATGCAGGGGTTTCTGGCCGAGCGGCTCATCCCGCGCTTTGGCGAGGTTGCGCTGATCATCGCCGGGCTGGTGTGCGAGGCTGTTTCGTTTGTGCTGATCGGCGCGGTGGCGATTGTGCCGCAGCCAATGCTGATGCTGGGCGGCATTGTGCTGTTCGCGTTTGGCTCGGGCCTGCTTGAGCCTGCGCTGAACGGGTTGACGTCGGCGGCGGCCGGCCCGCGCGAGCAGGGCGTGGTGCAGGGTGGCAACGCGGCGCTGCGCTCGGTCACAAGCATTGCCGGGCCGCTGCTGGCGGGCGCGCTGTACATCCGCTTTGGCGGCGAAGCGCCCTACTGGCTGGGCGCGGCGATCCTGCTGCTGGGCATCGGCGCGATTCTGGCTGCAGCGCGACACCTTGCCCCAGGCCAGCCAGCGGCGGAGGTGGAACCGGTGAATGGATGAAGGGAGAACCAAGGGCCAAGTGCGAGACACGAGACAGGGTGAGCCGGCAAGCGAGTGAGCGCAGAGCGCAGAACAACTGAACATTCAGCTCAATCGTATCG
>LJCR01000170.1 GCA_001399705.1 Kouleothrix aurantiaca | reverse complement strand
TTGCGATCTTCCACAATGTTGCGGGTGCGCAGCACCGCCAGCTGCCGCGACACACTCGACTGGTCGATACCGAGCACGGCCTGAAGCTCGTTCACTGATTTTTCGCCGCCACGCAGCTCGTTGAGGATGATGATGCGCATCGGGTGGCTGAGCGCCTTGAAAAATTCTGCTTTGAAGCGGTGGATCGTCTGATTCATCAAAACCGCCTTGCAACATACATTGGAATATACAAATATTGCAATCTTCACATATTCGAGATATATAAAATAATACTCCAGGGCGGCGAGATGTCAAGCGGGCTTGGCGTACGCTTCCGCGTCGTCGATCTGCACGTCGTAGCCGCCGTCGGGCCGGCTGCGCAGGCGCAGGTGATATGCGCCAACCTGAACGCCACGGCGGCGCAGTTCGTCGTCAACATGTTGCTGGATTTCGCCCCACAATCTGGCTTCGCCGGCATAGTAGCGGCGGATCAGGGCGTTCAGCTCTTCGGTGGCAGGCCAGCGCATGAGCAACCTCCTTCGCTGTGCTATACGCAGTCGGCGTATATCATACCAAATTCAGCCAGCGCCATGCGGCACAAACACAAAAGCTCGGGAGCAGCCCTGCCGCCCCCGAGCTTCGCTGGAAGTGTGAGTAGCCGCGCCTAGCGCCGCGTGACGGGCAGGTACATGTAGCTGTAGGCCAGCAGCGAGCCCTTTGCCGTGTAGGTTGCAACATTGCCCGAATCGTCAGTTGCGCTCACGATCACGGCAATGTTCTTGCCGCCCGTTGGCGCGTCCAGCTGCGTGGTGAATTTACCGCTGCCATTCGGCTGAAGCCGTATGTGCGTCCAGTGCGCGCCGTCGCTGCTGTACGCCGCATCGACATCCAGCGAGCTGGACGAGTCGTTCACCTCTGCGCTGATCGTAACCTTGCCCGTGCCCGCGATACGGAACACGCCCGCCGTCGGCAGCTGGATCGACACATCGCTGATCTGGGGCGGGGTGGTGTCGTCAAGCGTCTCGGCTGTAGCGCTCTGCGGGTCGAGGTAGCTCACTTCAAACACCATTTGCGAGAAGCGGCGCAGCCGGCCAGTGCGCGCAGTGCTGCCCCAGAACTGCGCCGGCGTGATTAGCAGCCGGTCGGTGAACGTGCCGCCCTGCGAGCTGCGCTGGTAGGTGAAGGGCTGCTCGGGCAGCCAGCGCCCGGGCGCGCTCAGGTTCGGGTCGTCCTGCTGCTGCGGGAAGGTTGTGTCGGTGGTGATCGTGGTGATGTGCGGGTTGTAGCCCGCCAGCTCTGGCAGCATGGTCGCGCTGAGCAGGCGCACGCCGCGCGGCTGCGGGATGCGCGTGTCGGCGCCGTTCGAGCTCTTCTCAGTCTCGTTGAGCGTGATGTCGTAGCTCAGCAGTGGCACAACCGGCTTACCTGCTGCAACCAGCAGGTCGATCGTCGGCGAAACCTGCCCGCTATCGCGGAAGCTGTCGAAGATCGCGGCGCTGCTCACTGCTGGCACGCGGTCGCCGCCCAGCACCTGTTCGCCATACACAACATTCGTAAGCGTGATCAGGCGCGTGAAGGTCGGGTGCGACGAGTTGAGCGACGCCAGCGCCTGCGGGTCGACCGGCTGCGGCGGCGGGTCGAATATTCCACTATTGTTTACGATATAGGGTGCCGGCGTCGCGTTCGGCACGAAGACGCGGATGAACGGCAGGCCGTACAGCGTCATTTCCAGCAGCGCCTTTTCATCATACACGCCGAAGCTGCCCGGGCCGGCCAAGCGCAAGTACTCGCGCTTGGCCCGCGCCAGCGACTCGCCGAGCGGCGCACCTTCATACGTGAAATCGACATTCGTGATTTTGCGGCCAATTGCTTTGGTAAACAGCACCGCCAGCTTTTCGCTATAGGCAACCAGGTCGCTGTCGCCATAGCCAAAGCCGGTGTTGCCAATCCAGTTGCCGCCCTGCTTCAGCACGGCGCTCGGGAAGTCGTACTGGTAGGCGGGCGCGCTGCTCGCAATGTCGCCGTTGATCACCGTCAGGCCCGAGTGGCAGCCGATCGAGTAGGCCAGCGAGGTCGATGGCGCGTTGCTGGTGTCGCCGCTCGGGTCCATGAAGTAGGCGTTTCGCTCCGCGCCGTTCGCCACCGTCGGCTGGTAAAGCCGCTGAGCCGAGAAGCCGCCCACTCCATTGGCCGGGATGGCCTGGTGATGGTCGAAATGCCCATTGATCGACATCAGGTGGTAGAACGTATTCACCGTGCTGTAGGGCGTGGTGAGCTGCGGCAGCTGGCTCGTGAACCAGGTGTTGGTCAGGTTATTCTGCGTCCAGCCGTCGCCAATCAGAGTATCGAGTGTGGGCGTGCTGCCCAGCGTGCCGTTTGCCGCGAAGCCATACTGCTGGTACAGGCTCGCAATATTGGTGGCTTCGTCCTTCACAAAATCATAGCCGGTGACAAAGGCGCCACCTGCATGCATGTTCGGCACGTTAGCTGGCAGCTTGGCCGCATCGATAACGTAAGGATCAGAGCTACCCGTATATGACTCGTAGGCTTGCAGGTAGCGCCAGATGTCGGTCGGCGTTTCGACCAGGCGGCCAATGCCCAGCTCGGGCAGGTACAGGCCACGGCCGCGCCATGCCGTCGGGAAGCGGTCGGCGTAGTAGTTGTCGGTCAGGATGGTGCGGTAGAACGTGCTGCCGCCCAGGTAGGTTTTCGCCGCGCCCGTATTCTTGTTGAAAACGCCCAGGTTGTTGAGCTGGGTGAAGTATTCGGATTCATTCGCGATCTTAGTTTCGTCGGGCACGCGGAAGAACGGGATGAGGTTATCGCCGCCGATCAGCACAATATTGTCGACGGCGGGGTAGTAGCTGTCGAGCGCGCGGTTGATCACAAACTGGATCTGGCGCGCAAGCTCGTTCGCCAGCAGCGGCTGGCCCGAGTCGCCATCCCATTGGTCGTACAAGGCTTGAATGTTATTCAACAGTGCTGTGTCGCCTGTCTGATTCAGCACGCCAAAGCGGCTATTGCCCCCCAGGTCGATCACTTTGCCGCTGCTCTGCAGCAAAAGTTGGCTGTTGGGGTTGGCGAGAATTGCTTCCAAAGCGCTAATCGCGGCGGCTTCGCCTGAAACAGCCGGGTACCGATCAGCTATCGCCTTGCTGTTGTAAATGAACAATGTGCGCACGCCAGTGTCGGGCGTTCCTTGCCCCGAGAAATTCGTGACCGGAATCGCGCGCACGCTTGGCTCAATCAGGCTGCCCTCGGTGAGCTTGACGCTCAGCTGGTAGGGCGAGTCGCTGTACGCGCCAGATGGGCTGTACACGAAAATATAGTATGTGCCCGCGCGCGGCAGGAATGCGTCGATCGTCTCGCTCTGCGTGCCCGGGTTCGTCGAGAGCGAGTTGATCTGCCCGAGCGAGTTGATCTGCCCGAGCGAGTTGATCTGCCCGAGCGAGTTGATCTGCCCAAGCGAGTTGATCTGCCCGAGCGAGTTGATCTGCCCGAGCGAGTTGATCTGCCCGAGATCAGCAATATTATCGAGTTCCAGGCCATCGCTGACGGTCAGCGTGGTGGTCATGGGGTCGTTCAGCAGCGCGATATCGTAATCAGCGGGCAGGTTGTTCAGCGCGATCGAAACGGATGCGCCACCTTTGTGAGCAATAAACTTATACCAGTCGCCGCGCTGCGCCTGCTGATCGTTCACGGCGTCGATCGTGCCAGTGAGGGTGCGCGTCAGGGTCTGTGGATCCAAAAACACCATCGTCGCTTCTTCGATGGTGTTATTGAGCTCACATTCTTTGGTGAAATCGGCGCAAGCCTGAACTGTGCCCTGCGCGCGCGCCAGTGGATTTTGCAGATTGCCAGGCAGCGCGCCGGAAATTGCCAGCACCGCCAGCAGCACAAGCACGATGGGCCGGGAAAGTATTGTACGCGGATTGGGCTTCATTGTGCCTCCTCATAGTTGTAGCGGCGCGCAACTGCCAGCGCTTCACTCAAGTCGCGCTGTGCACCTACGTCGCGAAGCGCCGGCAGCGCCTCGGCTATTGCCGCCCGTCCTTCGTCGTGTCGCGCCAGCGCGGGCGCCAGGTCAGCGATTGCTACGAGCGTGCGCGCAATTTCGTGCGGGCCAGTTGCCTCGCGCAGAATACGCAGGCTGTGCTGAAGTTCTTCCCATGCCGTCGCTGGCTCTCCGTCCAGCACCAGAATATGCGCCATCAGGCGGCGGGTCATGCCTTCCTCGGCGCGCGCTTCCAGGCGCAGGGCCGTTTCAAGCGAAAGTTCGCAGCTCAGCCGTGCTTTCGGCAGTTCGCCGCGCTGCAGGTGCAGCTCGGCCATGTAGCGCTCAAGCTCGGGCAAGAAATCTTCCGCGCCGGCCTGATTGAACAAGGTCGCGCTGCGCTGCAGCCGTATTTCCGCCGGCTGCGTATCGCCGCGCAGCAGGTAGGCCGCGCCCAGGTTCATGTGCAGCACGCCGGTGGCGTACAGCGAGCCAAGCTTCTCGAAGATTTCGAGGCTGCGCTGGTATTGCGCAATCGCCTCGTCGATATCATTCTGCAGCTTGAGCACATCGCCCAGGTTGTTTGCGATCATCGCCTGCCCGTAAATATCGCCAATCGCTTCCTTGATGCTGGCCCCAGCTTCGTAGTGGCGGCGCGAATCCGCTAGCCTGCCGAGCTGGTAGCACGCATTGGCGGTGTCGTTATGTGCATCGCCCAAGCCGCCAAGATCATTTGCGAGCGTATAAAGCTTCAGGCAACGCTCAAGCAGCTCAAGCGCGCGGGTGTTCTCGCCTAAATTACGGTATGTGCCGCCCAGGCGTTTCAGCGCCGCCGCCTGCAGGCGCACGCTGCCCAGCTGCTCGGCCATCGCCAGCGATTGCTCGCCCCATTCAATCGCTTTGGCGTTGCGGCCCTGGCGCTGGTGCAGCCCGGCGCCCAGATCGAGGCAGCGCGCCAGCTCCAGGCTTGGCACGCCACCCGCCAGGCGCAGCGCCCGCTCAACCCACTCCAGCGCAACTTCGAAGTTGGCACGCAGGCCATGCACCCGCGCAATGTGGTGGTGCAGCCGCACCAGCTCGTCGATGGTTGCGACGGGAAGCTGCTGCAGGCGCTCAAGCGCCAGCGCATAGCGATCGAGTGCGGTGTCGTACTCGCCGATCAGCATATGCACCACGCCCAGGCGCTCGTTCAGCTCCACGCGCTGCGCGTCGGGCACCGTGGCGGGGTCGAGCTTTTCGGCAATCTGCAGGGCGCGCTCCAGCAGCGCAATCGCTTCGCGGTTGGCGTAGCGCGCCTGGGCCTGCCGCCCCGCCCGCAGGTGGTACTGAAACGCTGCCGGCCATTCTTCCGCCAGCAGGTAGTGCCGCGCCAGCAGCGCCAGGTGGTCGTCCAGGCGCTCGGCGTGCACGGCCTCGATGCGCTGCGCCACGCGCCGGTGCAGGTCGCGGCGGCGCGCATACAGAATCGCCTCGTAGGCGACATCGCGGGTGAGGGCGTGGCGGAACAGGTAGGCCAGCTCGCGCTCGGCTTCCTCGTTCGCAATCAGGTCGCTGTCGGTGAGCGTTTGCAGCCGGGTGGGCAGTTCCTGGCTGCGCTGCACAACGCCCGAGAGGACTGCAAACGGGAAACGCCGCCCAACCACGGCGGCGGTTTGCAGCACATCGCGGTTGCGGTCGTCGAGCCGGTCGAGCCGCGCGGTGATCACGCCCTCGACGCTATCGGGCACGCTGGCGTCATCCAGCGGGCGCGTCAGCCGCCACGCTTCGCCGGTGCGCACAAGCGCGCCACTTTCTACCAGCCCGCGCACCACTTCTTCGATGAAGAACGGGTTGCCCTGCGTTTTGTCGAGCAGGTTGGCCAGCTCGGGCGGCGGCTCGCCGCGCAGC
>LJCR01000017.1 GCA_001399705.1 Kouleothrix aurantiaca | reverse complement strand
GGCCGAAGTCGAGGCGAAGAAAGCCGCTGCGGCCCAGTGGGCTTACAACTACGCCACTGGGGACACCGCGACTAAGCTGCAAATGCTTCAGGAAAAAATGGCGGCCGTCAAGCCCGGCAGCGAAGAATACTGGAAGCTGAAGCAGCAGATCGCCGGGGTCGAGAAGACCCACCAGGGCGAGCTGGAAAAAGTCGCCGACGCGCAGTGGAACAACAGCTTCCGCACCGCCGATCAGGCCACCAAAATCCAGATGCTGAAGGATAAGTTGGCCGGTCTCAGCCCTGACAGCGAGGAATACTACAAGGTTCTGCAACAGCTCAATAGTGAGGAGGAGCGGGCCGAGAAGGCAGCAGAGAAGCATGCCAAAGGGGCAGGCGGGGCCGCCGCGGCCGTCAAAAAGCAAAAAGAGCAGACCGAGCAAACCAACCCGGTTGTAGAAAAAGCCGGCGCCGTGGCAGTGATGACCACGGACAAGCTGAACCGGCTGGAGCAGGGCGTCACGATGCAGGCGCGGGCCTGGCAGCAGGCAACACCTGCGGTCCAATCGGCGATCACCGGCATGGTCGGGGTCGTGGCGGGCTCAATCTCCGCGATAGCCACCGCCATTACGAACAATGCAGGACTGATTCGGCAAACCCTGGCCGATTCGTGGCAAACAGCCGTCTTTGCGGTGCGCGCGGTCTTGCTGGGCCTGATCACGGTCGTGGCAGCGGTCCTCGGCATGGTATCCGCTGGGATCCGGACGCATGGTGCCCAAATCCTGGGGGCGATGATCCAAGTATGGGCCACCACCATGCAAGCGGTCAATCTGATCGTGCGTGGCTTGGCCAGCCTCATCAACGCCATTCTGCAACAAATCGCGATCTTCATCCGCAATCACGGAACCCAGATCACCAGCACCATTGCCGGCGCGTGGATGACCGCGATGGCAGCGGTGCGCATTGTCATCAGCGCCTTCGGCGGCCTCGTCAGCAGTATTTTGGGCTTTGTGACCAGCTTGGTGCGCAATCACGGCCAGACCATTCTGGTCAGCCTGATGGGGGCGTGGGTGCAGGCGGTTGGCGCGGCGCGCGGGGTCATGATGAGCCTGGCTGCGCTGGTGAGCACCGTCTTTAACGGCATTGCCAGCTTCCTGAATACCCACCGTGCCACCATCCAAGGCACGCTGGTCCAAGTGTGGACCACGATCACCGGAGCGGTTGGTGCGATCGTCACAGGGCTGGCCAATACCATCCGCGTCGCGCTTGATGCGGTGCGCACCTTCCTGACGACGCACGGCCCCATGATTTCGTCGCTGGTCATGAATGCGTGGATGACCATCACCTCTTTTGTCACTGCCGCTGTTGCTGCGGTGCGGCTCGTGGTAACCACCGTGCTGGCGTTTGTGCAGTCGTTTATTCAGACCCATGGCCAGAGCGTGCTCTCGGTGCTGTTGAACACCTGGGCGGCGGTGCAGGGCGTGATCACCACGGTCATCCACATCGTGCAGATGGTGATTACGACCGTATTCGGCGCGGTGGCCGGATTTATCAGTGCCAACCAGACCAGTATCAGCAACACCATCAACACGGTCTGGAACGCCATCGGCTCCATTATTCGCACGATTACATCCATTATCCAGGCCCTCATTGGCGACTGGAATACCAACATCAGCACGAACACCAGCAGCAACATGACGATGCTGCAAAACCTGTTCACCACGATCTGGAATGCCATCGCTGCGGTGATCACTGGTGTGCTCGGCGTGATCCAGGGCATTCTGACCGTGGTGCTGGGTGCCATTCAAGGCAACTGGTCGACTGTTTGGCAAGGCATCCTGCAAATCCTGCAAGGGATCTGGACGGCAATCTCAGGCTTGCTGACAAGTGCCCTCAACCTGATCGCCAACATGTTTGGCACGAGCCTGAGCGGCATCCGCACGACCTGGGTGACCAACTTCCAGATGATCGCCACCATGATCCGAAATTGGGTCACGGGAATCACGACCCAGTGGCGCAACTTCTGGACGGGCATCCTCACGGCCATCCGCAATGCCCTCGGGTTTATCCGCACGGCAGTCACGACCATTATTACTGCCGTGAAGAACCTGTTCCAGGGGCTGGTCAACGCCGGGCCTGGCATCGGTGGCGATCTGATCGATGGCGTAGCCAAGGGTATCAGCTCGGCCGTCAGCCGGATTGCCAGTGCGGCTGCGAGTGCGGTGCGGCGCGCCATCGATGCGGCCAAGCGCGCGGCCGGCATCAGCTCACCATCGACCGTGATGGAAAACGAAGTCGGCGTCGAGCTGCCTGCTGGTGGCGCAGTCGGCGTGGACAAGAACGCGAGCGTGTTCATTGCGGCCAGCGACCGCATGACCACGAACACCATCGGCAAGGCGATCAGCGTACTCACCACCCGCAAGCCCGAGCTTGAGCAGGCAGGTGCCGGGGTTGGATCCACGATCACGAACGGGATGGCAAGCGCCATTCAGGCCGGGGCAACCACGGTCACGAGTGCGACCGATACGGTGGTGACCAAAATGGCAACGACCGCCCGAGTGGGGACCACCGAGCAACTTCCTGCGGCGATGAAGCAGCCGATCGAGACGGCCATGCAGGGTGTCGCGACCACGTTGGAGACAACCACCAAACGGGTCACCGACCTCTGGGCGATGGGCTTGCGCGCGATGCAGACCACCACCATCACGATGATGCAGCAGCTCTACGACCAGATCCTGAGTGGGCTGAACAAGATCGCAACCCTAGCAGACCAGGCGGCCAAGGTCGGTGCCGCGCTGGGCGAAGGGCTCAAGCGCGGCTTTGCGGCAAACGCAACGCAAATTGAGCAAGCCATGGCGGCAGTCGGCGCGCCGATGATGCGCGGCATGGCGACGGGTATCACGGGCAACAGCCGCTTGGTCAGTGATGCGACCGGCGCAGCGGCGAGCCAGGCGTTCAATATGGCCACCAGCACGATTCATGACAATCTGAATTTCACGGCGAACTATCGCGTGTTCCAAAGCGAGGTCAGTGTTCGGGATGACCTTCGCTTGGCGCAAATCACCAAAGGGCGACGATGAGAACGGGTCTGACGGCAACCGTGCGTGGGCTCACCACCGATATCAGCGACCACATCCGCTATTTGTTTATTGCGGATGAAGGGTTAGGTATGGCGCCGCTGCACCGCATCGTCGAGCGCGGCCCCAATCAGCATGGAGAAACCGATCTGGGGTTCCGCCTGGATCCGCGCATCATCAATCTGGTGATTGGTTTGTTTGGCGAGGATGACAGCGATTATTGGGACGCACGCGAGGAGCTGCTCGCCATCTTTACGCCGACCCGGTTCCCAATCACGCCGACCTTCACGCTGCCCAATGGCAAAGTGCGCGCGATTGATGTGCACGTGGAAAAAGATATGGCCCTGCCGAGCGGGAATCGCCGGCGGATTGCGCATAACGTCGGCGTGCAGCTACGGGGGAGTGAGCCGACCTTCTACGATCCCACCCTGCAATCCATCGCGTTTGGCTTGGGCGGTGCGGCGGCACCGTGGAACATTCCCATGGCGGTGCCCACGCCGGTTGGCAAAACCAGCATTGACCAGGTGCGCACGTTCACGTATCCCGGCAGTTTTCTCAGCAATCCGGTGATCAAGATTACCGGGCCGATCACCAATCCCAAGGTGATCAACATCACCACCGGCGAAACGCTGGATCTGACCGGCATCACGATCAGCGCGGGGGACTTCTATGAGATTGACACGCGTTTTGCGCGAAAAACCGTGGTGGATGCGGCGGGCGTGAACCGCTACGACAAAGTCACCGGCGATCTGAGCACGTTCCACTTGGCCGGGCATCCGGAGGCGCTGGGCGGGCTGAACGACTTGCGCGTAAGTGGCAGTGGCATCACCGCGGCGACTGAAATCTATCTGAGCTTCTATCTGCGGTACGTGGGCATCTAGGGCGCGATTGTCACAGTCACAATCGCGTATGGAGTAGGGCAGTAGCCGAACGAAGCCAATTCTGGAGTGTCACCGGCGTCGGCGATGGTGTCTCGCTTGGCGATGAGGAGCTTGCCGAGTGGGTGGCCGGCATGGTCAGCAGCAGCCGGGGCACGGACGGCGTGTACGGCGGCGTTGGCGGCCAGTGCAAGGTCACGGCAGGATCAGGCCAGGTCAGTGTGGCGGATGGGATCGGGTTCGTGAATGGCTGGTACTACCAAAACAGCGCCAGCGTGAACCTGAGCATTCCAACGCCTGGTGCCGGCGTGACCGGGCACCGCATTGTGCTCCGGCGTGATCAAAGCACCCAAACCGTGCGTGCGGCCCTGAAATCGAGCGCGGATGGCGTGAGCAGCGCGCCGGCCGTCACGCAGAGTACCGATATCTGGGAAATCACCCTCGCCACGGTTCAGGTTGCGACGGATGGAACAATCACCGTCACCGACATGCGGGATTACTGCCGCCCAACGCCGGCCTTCATTTATCGACGCCGTGGGGGGAGTGCCAGCGACTGGAGCAAGGCGGGGACGACGACCTATAACCCAGGCGGGATGTTTTTCCAGTGCGGTGTGCAGAACCTGCCGTTCACGGATGACGAGCGCGCGGATCGGCCCACGATTACGTTTCCGCAGGCATTTAGCGATGTGCCGCTGGTGCTCGTCGGTATTCTGCAGAACGGCGCGGTGCAAGGGGCACGCATTGCCCCCAGCATCTACAGCAAGAGCAAGAGCAGTGTGACGCTCGATGGCTATCACACCGACGACGACGATCATTACACCGGGACGCCGGCGATCCAGTGGCTGGCCTTCGGGCCGATGTAGGAAAAGCGCCATTGTAACTGTTGCAATGGCGATGGGAGATAGAAGACATGGCCGAGCGGTCGCAATTCTGGAGTACAAACGGCGTCGGCGATGGGCCAAGCGGGGGGCATCCCCAGCAGCACTGGCTGGAGATGTTCCGCGACATCTTCACGAGCGATCGCTTCGCCTCGGAAGGCGTGATCGGCGGCATGAGCAGCCAGCTTGCGTGCTCGGGCGTCTCAGGGGCCAGCCCCAGCATCACCGTCGCCGCAGGTGGTGCCTTCGTCTACGGCTACTACTACCAGAACACCAGCAACCTGTCCCTGGCGCTCACCAAGCCGCGCGTCGGCACCACGGGCGGGCGGATTGTGCTGCGCGCCGATTGGACCTTGCAGACCGTGCGGGCCATTGCCCGGCAGAGTGCGGATGGGACCAGCACGCCGCCATCGCTCAACCAGACGGCGGGCAGCCAATACGAGATCCCACTCTGTACCTACACCATCACCACCGGCGGCACCATCACCATCACCGACGTGCGGGATTACTGCCATCCGACCGCGCTGATGTTCCGCCGCCTTGGGGGCGATGCCATCAACTGGAATGTGTCTGGCACAACCGTCTACCGACCAGGCGGCATGATGTTTGTGTGTGGCTCAACCCCCGTGCCGTTCAGCTCGAGCGCCGATAGCGCGCTCACCCCCGCCTCGTTTGGGGTGACCTTTGGGGGGAATCCGCTGGTGCTCCCTGCGACCTATAACGGCGGTAGCAGCACCAACCGGCGCTGCCTGTTCACGATTGAATCGGTCAGTCCGACCCAATGTCAAATTCGCGGGCGGGATACGAACAATAGTAGCCACAGCAATACGATCGATTGCTGGTGGCTGGCGATGGGACCGGAGGCGTAATGCAGCTCAAACAGCACTATCAGGATATTTTGCCAATCCTCCGACTGATGGCGCGCTCGCATGGCTATGCGCTGGCGCTCCACGGCAGCGGGCAGCGGGATCTGGACCTGGTTGCGGTGCCGTGGACGGAGGAGGCGAAAAGCGCAGAAGCGCTGGTGGAGGCCCTGGCGTTTTGTATTCACGCCCAGGCAGAGCAGCCGCCGACTGAGAAGCCGCATGGGCGGCGCACCTGGGTTATTCAGCTTGGGGGCGGCCTCTATCTCGATCTCAGCGTGCTGCCGCGGCAGCCAGTGGCGGAGTAAGCGCGGTGGATGGGCAAGGCACCTATTACCTCGAGATCTGCGACCCAGACGGCACGCGTCGCGCGATGCTGGATGACTTTTGGGATCTGAGCTACCGCCGCGAGGTCAACAACTCGGGCTGGCTGCGGTTTTCGTGTGATGGGCAGCACAGTAAGCTTGCGCTCCTGCAAAAGAACAGCCAGTTGCGTGTGTACCGGAGAGATCCGGTGAATAACGTGCCCTGGTATGAAGATTTCGTCGGTATTTACCGGAAGCGGCGCTTTGAGACCCCCGATTATGACCGGTTTTCCGCCGATTGCCCCGGCGCCATGTGGCTCATCAATTGGCGGGTCAATAGCTACAAAGCGGAAACCAGTAATCGCAGCCGCTTTAGCAATGTAAGTGTCGAGCGGCTTGGCAAGACGCTGTTGCAATACAACTGCACGAGCCTCGCCACGACCGGCAATGGCCGGTTGCGGAATGGGAACTTTACGGGCGTGTTTACGCTGGTGGTGGCCACGGACCAAAATCGCGGGCCGGTGGTCAGCCGCGATAACAGCGGCGTGCGGCTGCTGAAGGAGTTGAGCGAGCTGGCGCAAGCCTATGGTGGCGACTGGGGGATTACGCGCACTGGGCCAGCCCAGTGGACGATTGAGTACTACCCAGGGCAGCTTGGACAGGATGTCAGTGCCACGGTGGAGTTCAGCCTTGAAAACGACAATATGGGCGAGCCGCACTACGAGGAAGATACCACCGAGGAGAAAACCATTGCGATTGTGGCCGGCCCCGATCAGGCGCAGAAGCGGCAAATGCGCGTCCGCACCTCGCCGGTGTGGAGCGCCAGCAACGATATTGAGGTGTGGGTCGATGCCCGCAATGAGCAGCAAGGGGGAAACGCCGCCCTGGACACCGCTGGGGACAAAGCCTTGCGTGAGAACCGGCTGAAGCAGGAGTTCGGGTTTACGGCCAAAACCAGCCCGGCCACCGTGCTGCACCGTGATTTCGACCTTGGGTATTTGGTCACAGCCCGCTATCGCAACCTGGTGACCGTCACCCAAAAGGTGTGGGCCATTACCACCACCTATGACGCGAAAACGGGTAAGGAGGAGATTGAACCCGAGTTAGGAGACCCGTAATGCAGACCGCTTTTGGCCGCGTCATGGAAGATATCAGCAAAGCCTATCAGGCCCTTGCGGAACGGGTCGATGAACTCGGCCGGCAAGATACCTACTGGGGCAAGCTCGATCTCAGCGGCTACACGCTCGCCATCACCAACAACGTGTCGCTGGGCAATGTGACCATCGACGACGGCACCTTGGATCTCAACAACCATACGCTCAGCTTAGCGAGCGATTTGACGTTTAACCCTGGCGTCACCGGCCGGCTCGCGCAGTACACCGCAGCCGATACGCTCGATGAGAGCACGCTTGCAAAAGCGGGGGGTGGCGTCCTGACGCTGAGTGCGGCGAGCGCCTATACCCTGACGGTGGCCAGCAGTGGAACGCTGGATTTGAACGGGGGCACGCTCAGCCTGCCCATCCCGATTGCCCAAGGCGGCACCGGCGCGACGACCGCGAGTGCGGCGCGCACGGCCCTGGGGACGAACGACGCCGCCAATATCACGACGGGCACGCTCGCCCCGGCGCGCATGGGAAGTGGCACCGCCAACGCAAGCACGCTCCTGTTTGGCGATGGAACCTGGAACACGCTGGCAGCGGCAGACATTCCCGCGCTGGATGCGAGCAAGATCACGACGGGCACGCTCGCAGCGGCGCGGCTCGGGGCCAGCCCAAGCGCCGCGTATACGCTGCATGGGGACAGCACCTGGAGTTTGGTTTCGCTCAGCGCCGAGGTGACCGGCACCCTGCCGATTGCGAACGGCGGCACGGGCGCGACAACCCAGAGCGCGGCGCTCACCGCACTTGGAGCGGCGGCTGCAAGCCATACGCACAACTATGTGAATGCGGGCGGCGGCGCGGCGGCACAAGTCGCAATCTGGGGCAGTACCACCGGCATTTTCGGGGATGCCGGAATGACCTATAACCAGAGCACGAATCAGCTTTTCGTGACTGGCATCATTCAATCGTCGACAGGCTTTAGCAACGGGATCGCGACCTGGGTCTTTGGCAGCTATACGGCCGGCGTGCTTTCGGCCGTAGGCTATATGAACGTGACCGTGGGCGGCACCAACCGCCGCTTATTGGTCGGGTAGGAAGGAGGCACGATGCCAATTAACCAAGAGCTGGTGGGGGATGCGTATCAAGTGATCGCCTTCCCGGATGACATTCGCGCGCTGTATCAGCAGCTTCAGGCGATGACCGAGAAAATCCTGCGCTATCAGGCAGGCGCGCAGGCGGTGCAGCTTGGAACGGCAAATGAGCGGGAGACACGGTTTGTGATGCTGGTGAATGGCGTGCTGCCAGCGGCGGATCTCCCGCGCATCGGAGCGCTGCTGCCGACGTTGCTGGCCCTACAAACAGCATTAGAGGAGACCTATGACGACTTCATCCACCCCGGATAAACCGGGCGCGCCCGATCCTGACAATCTGCACGCCGCGATTGAGCAGCGCATTGCGAAGCTCGAGGCGGAGCGCCAGAAGTTTGTGCTGGAGCAGCACGATGCCTTGTCACAGGAAGAAGCCATACTTGCTCCCTACGCAGAACGCCTGCGCCAACTCCCCATTCTGCGGAGCCACGTAGCGGCACGTGAGCAGTGCTATCTTGTCGCAATCAATGAGCTGAAGGCGTTGATTGCGCCACCGTTGCCCGAGTTGGGCAGCATTGATCTCGACGCGCCGAACCAACCAGCCCGGAATCGGAATCGGAAACAACAACGCTAGGAGTGAACCATGCCAGAGAAAAACCGCGCCACCGGCACCGAGGCAGCGCAGGACACCACCTTGGACGCCGCAATCAACACGCCCGTGAGTCTTGTGACGATTTTCGCCAGCGATGGCACCGCCATGAGCGTGCCACCCGAGACGGCGGAGTTGCTCATCCGCAGTCACGGTTTTCGCCGCGAGAATATTGACCTCAAAACCGTGGCCAGCGACTTTCGTGCCCTCTTTGCCGGTGCGCAACAGGCGATTGAGGGCTTTCTCACCACCCTGGAAAATGACGGCGTGATTGACCCCAGCGAGCAAGCCGCGCAAGCCACCGCCTATGCCGCGATGGAACTGGTGACGAGCGCGTGGGGGGCACTGCTTGCGGAAATCGCGCGCCAGTACCCAATGAAGCAGGGTGACGCCTATACGCTTCAGGAGCAGCGTGCGCGCATCACCGTCAACGGCACGGTGCAGGAACTGAGCCTCCTGGAATTGACCGCGCGGCGCATGTTGGAGCCAAACAACGATCTGTTTGCCGAGCAGAACGTGCAGTATGTGGTGCGCGACGTGCAGGTTGATCCGGCACAGGCGGCGATCTACCTCGCGACCCCTGGCTTCTCGGAAGCATAACAGCCGGCAGCCGCGTGCTGCCCATGAAAGGAACACCATCCATGAACGTGAGTCGCTTTGACCCTGATCTGGGGCGATTATTCACCCCGGCGCATCTGTTTCGCAGCCACTCGCTGCCGGGTGCGCCTATTCGCCGGCAGGACCTCCGTGAAATTGGCGTGGTCACAGCCGTGCAAAAACGTGCGCGGGTGATCGATCTCATTGATCGCAATGGGGTCCTTATCCCAGTCATTGATGCAATGGAGATCCTCTGGCACTCCATTTCGCATAACGAGCGTGTGGATGCGGGCGCGAGCTACCAGGCCAAGCAAGTGTTCGCGGCCGGATCCAGCCCGGGCGCGCCGAGCGCGACGGTGTATTTCAACGTGATTGCCGTTGCCTCTGCAACCCTCACGAAAGCGAAGGGCGATCAGTCGCTTGGATCCACGAGCAGCGGCGTCACGACCAACGAGTTCACCACCATTGGCCTCAGTCGGGCCACCGCCAACACGCCGGTGGGTGGCGATTACACCGCGCCGTCATCGCTTGGTGGCACATTCACCCAAAACGTCGCAAAAACGTTCACCGCCAGCGGGAGTGGCACCGCCTATGGTGCCGGACTGCTCAACAGCACGACCGTCGCCGGTTCTATTCTGTATATTGAGGATAACTTTGGCTCAACCGCCGTGCTGGTCAGCGGCGACACCTTGACCGTGACGGTGGCAATGACCAATTAGGGCGCTGATCGTGCGATCAACCGTCACTTGGGTGGGGCCGTGCTGGACAACTGGGAGGGCGAACAATGGCATCAGATGGCGTCGTGCCGATTGCGAGCTTTGACAACGGTGCGGCCACACTCATCTTTACCTATGACCTGCTGACGATGACGGTGACAGCAGCGGTGGCGACGGTGCTCCAAGGCGTGCTAGTGATCTATCTGGAACGAAAAAATGGACAGACCCGCACATTCACCTGCACGCTTGGCGTGCGGACGGTCACGACGATTCCGGGCAATATCAAGGTCACCATTGATGCGGAAACGGGCGATCCCATGATTACCGTGCGTGGGGGAAACATCATCTATACGATCGAATATGACCCGACAGGCTAAGGAGCGGCGCGCGTGGCGGTGAGTGTTGCAAGCACGCTGAGCACCGGCTCAGTCGGAAGCACGAGTTACACCCTCAACACGACCACGCTCGGCGTGGCCGCCAATAACCTTGTGCTCTTGTTTGTGTCCACGCGGCAGAGCGAAGTGGTCACAGGCGTCACGGGCTTCGGGGCCACCTTTACCCAGATTTTCTCACACCTGGATCAGCAGGGGCAGTGTAATCTCAGTGTCTGGTATGGGCAAAGTGCCAGCCCGACCAGTGCAAATATCACCATCACTTTTGCGAATGCGCCGCTGGCCTCGATTGCGCAGGGACTGCGCATTACTGGCCACAACACCGGCAACAATGGCGCCAATGCGATTGGGGTTTTTGCGCACGCCGATACGGGCGCGACGGACACGGCTTCCCCGGCCGTCTCGCTCACGGGTATCACGAGCACCTCGCTGGTCATCGCTGGCGCAACCCACCGATCCCGGACGTTCAGCGTTGGGAGCGGGGAGACCGCGATCTCGCTCAATAACTCCACGGGCAGTGCCGGCGATGTGACCTCCATCAGCACAGAGAGCGCCCCGGGGAGCAACGGCAGTAGTCAAACATTGGATGGCACCTTGAACAGCGCGCTCGACTGGGTGATGGGCGCGGTTGAAATCAAAGTTGCCCAGCTTGCGCAAACCATCAGCGCGACGGTCTCACCGAGCGCCAGCCTGCTCCGTATCGCAGCCCGTCCCCGATCGGTGTCCGCAACAAACGCGGCATCCGCCGCGTTCACCCGCGCCGCCGTGAACCTGCGGGTGCTGGCAGCCGTGCAAGCACCGAGCATGAGCGTCAGCCGGGTTGTCGGCTTTCTCCGCCTCATCAGCAGTGCAGGGGCCGTGGGTGCGAACGTTAGCCGGCTCACCGCCCTGAACCGGAGCGCGCTCGCAACCGATCCCGCTACGGCAAACATGACCCGGCAGGCAACCACCATGCGTCCGCTGAGTGGAATCGCTGCCGGCAGTGCGAGCCTTCAGCGCACCGGGAGCGTTCTCCGTTCGTTCCAAGCCAGTGTTGGAGTCAGCCCAACACTGATACGAAGCACGGGGAGGCCGCGCAGCCTGGCAGGAAATACCGCGCACGCCGTGACGGTACTCCGGGCGCTTCTTCTCACACGCTCCCTGAGCGCGAGTGGAGCACCCGCAAGCAGCAGTACCCGGCAGCAGGCGCGCGTGACGGTCATCAACTGGACCATGGCAAGCAACGCCGTGCTCAATCGATCGCTGATCCTTACGCGCACTACAAGTAGTAGCGTGAATACAAGCGTTAGTGTCACGCGTGTGAAGACCACACCACGGAGCATTCTTGGCACTGGGAGCGTGCTCAGCAGTCTGCTGCGGAGCCTCATGCTCACCCGCACTACACCGGCAACGGCGGGAATCAGCGGGGCGCTGAATCGGGTGCAGACGCTGACCCGCCTCATCAGCAGCAGTGGCTCCGGAGCCGGGAGTGTGACGCGCCTGCTCGCCTTCAGCCGGCAGCTGAGTGCAAGCGCCGCGTTCGGGAGCAGCGGAATCAGTCGAGCAACGACGCTGAACCGCCTTATCAGTGCGAGCGCAAGCGCTACCGTGGTCCTGCGACGCGGGCTTAGTCAGCGGGTGAATGCAAGCACATCGTTGGCTGCGAGCGTGCTGCGTCTCAGCAGCCTCAATCGCACGATCAGTATCCTGCTTACCGCCACAAGCCTACTGATCCGCGCCGTCAGCGCACCTCGGCTTCTGAGCGCATCCAGCAGCAGTATCAGCAGTGTGCTCCGTGCCCTCATCGCGCTTCGCACGCTGAGTATGAGTACCAGCCCAATCAGTAGCCTGACACGTATGGCTGCCCGCACGCGGTCCCTGCCGGCGAGTACAGCGACGGTCACCGCGAGTATACCGCGCGCGGTCACGCTCACGCGCCTGCTTCCGGGAAGTAGCAGTGTCTCGATGCTCCTGGCGCGCACGCTCACGCTTTCTCGAAGCATCGTCTTCACCAACAGCAGCACGCCAAATGTGACGCGGATCGGGAGTAGTACCCGCCAGATCGGGAGTAGCGTATCAGGAAGCGTTGTCATAAGCCGCACAACCAGTCTGATTCGCAGCATGAGCACCTCACTCGCGGTGCTTGCATCCATCAGTGCCGCCGCCGCGCGCAGCCGGATGGTCATGGGAGCCATGCTGGCGACAAGCACCCTGTCCCGGGCGCAGACACTGACGCGCCTGTTCACCATGAGCGCCACGATGACGAGTGGCCTCACACGCAGCGCCGCGCGGCTCCGGATGCTATCGGGGAGTGGAGCAAGTAGTGGAAGCCTAGCACGGGCCGTGTTCGTCACCCGCATACATCTTTGGGGACAAGGGCTGAGTAGTAGTTTCACCCGCACGAGCAGCATCGTGCGGGCGGTCAGCAGTAGCGCCGGTGCGAGCGGGTTGTTCGTGCGGGCTGTCGTGCTGGTACGCGCGATCCTTACCAGCAGCGCGATGAACCAGAGCATGACGGGCCAGCGCGGACCATCACGAACACTGCTGAGTTCGGGAAGCAGCAGTAGCACGATCTATCGCACGGCGATGCTGAACCGCAGCATCGCCGGCAGTGCTGGAAATACCGCTTCACTCACGCGCATGCAGGGTCTCATGCGTGTGTTCATCTTCACTATGGGCCATGCCGCACTGATCGCGCGCGCCGTGGTGTTGACACGCCTCATGACCGCGATGCAGGACAGTAGCAGTATGCTCGCACGATCCGCGAGCCATCCGCGCAGCATCGGTGCCAGCGCTGGTGCGGTCAGTAGCAGTACCCGCGTGCAGTCCCTGACGCGGCTGCTCATGCTGAACGGTGGCATCAGTGGCACGGTGCAGCGCCGCGCCGAGAGCAGCCGGCTCATCAGTAGCACTGGCAGCATCACTACGATCCTGATGCGTGCATTGACCCTGAGCCGCACGCTTCCGCAGGCGTGGGGGATCAACAGTGCACTCACGGCGCTTGCCATCCGCTCACGCTCCCTGGCCATGAGTGCGCTGATGGCAGCAAGTTTGACCCGGAGGATGACCGGGACGCGGACGATCGGAAGTACTCTTGGGAGTAGCAGCAGTGTTCAGCGGGCGCTAACGATCAGCCGGAGCCTGCTGGGAAGTCGCACCAACAGCGCTGCCATCACCCGCGCGATCCTCAGCAGTCGCACCCTGCTGAGCAGCAACAGCATCGCACCGATGCTTGCTCGCGTTCAAGTGCTCGCCCGGACTCTTATGGGAAGCACTGTTCAGGCTGCGAGCATCCAACGGCAGGGTGCGCGCGCGCGGGTGCTCCCCTGGAACGGCACCGCTCTCGCTGGTGTGCTCAGTGCCACGGCGCAACGCACGAGAGCGTTAATCGGTACGAATCTCGTGAGCAGTAGTGTGCTTGCAAGCCGTGCCTTCGCACGCGCGCTCACTGGAAACATAAACAGTGCCACAACACTGACGCGCCGCCTCATCCTGACGCGGTCCCTGCCGGCCACTGCGCTCTTTGCAGGAAGCATCACACGGTCCGCATTGCTGCTCCGATTCTTTGGCAGTTCCATCCTGTCGGTGACAAGTTTCTCCCGCGCCGTCGCTGCGCTGCGTGCAGTCGTCGCGTTAGCTGGGAGTGGGGGGAGCCTCCACCGTGTGCTGGCGCTTTCCCGTCCGATTCTGATGCTTCACGGGATAGGCAGCAGCCTTCTCCCCCTGCGATTCTTTCTTCGTACCTTGCTCACTGCTACAGCCAGCGCGAGCAGTATTACGCGAGCAAGCACCGTGACCCGCCCATTTACTGCAAGCATCTCCGCCGGGATGACCGTACTGCGCAGGGTTCTGGTGTCGCGTCCCTTGCCTGTATTCTCGCTTGCGCAGAGTAGCACCGTCACTCGTCAGCTCTCGCTGATCCGGCTGCTGCTCCTGAACACGGCACCGAGTAGCAGTGTGACCGTCCTGCGTGCGTTTACCCGAAGTATCCTCTGGAGCCGTCCCTTCTTCGGCAGCGGGACCCCGATCGTGAGTCGGCTGCGCGCCCTGTGGCACGCCGATGTGGCAAATACTACGGTCACACGGCGTACTGACGTCACCCGCGCGCTGCTCTCGTTGCTGCCGCTGGTAAGCGGGTTGAGCCGGCGCGTGCTCCTCGGTCGGCCCCTGCTTGGCGCGGTGGAGCACACTGTGACGGTGGTGCGCGCGCTGCAGATGACACGCGTGGTATCGAGTGTGCAGACGGGCGTGACCGCGATTGTCATCTGGGTGCGCATATGGGGAAACGTGCTTGCAACGCCACTTCGTGCGCGCGTGGTCACGGGCGTACGAACCGTCGCACACAGGCTCCACACCATGACAGTGCACGTCCGCAACAGGGGGCGGCGAGCGCGCGTGCCCACGAGTGCGGCCCGCAGGGTTGAAGCTGCCCGTGAGGACCGTGAGGAATAAAGGAGCTGACCATGGCCGATTTTATCATTAAGCAGGGAACCACGGTTCCGCACCTGCCTGGCCGACTGGAAGACGGCAATGGGGCCGCGCTGGATCTGTCGAATGCCAGTGTCATGCTGCGGGTCACCGATCCGTTGTTCCGAACCGTGGTCTTTGAGCATCCGGCGACGGTGTTGGTCGCGAACCCAGACGATCTGACCAGCGACGATCAGGCCAATGTGAAATATGTGTGGCAGCCCAGCGACACGGCGGACCCAGGGATTTACTGGGCAGAATGGCTGATTACGCGCACCGGCAACACGGATCCGGAGATTGTGCCGGGCGCTGGCTATATGGTGATCAGTATTACGCGGGTAGGTGGACTATGAGTGGCTTGCGGTCATTATTTCCGCATCCGGCTGCCCGACAGGAACTGACCGACCATGATCGCCTGATTCTGCTTGAGCAGCGGCTCTCGCTGATGCTGGAGCAGGTGCACCGCGATTTGGCGGATTCCGCGCTTGGTCGCTCGCATATTGCCGAGCGCTTAGAGAGTGGCAATCGGAAGTTTGCTGATTGGGATCTGTATACGCAGCGGACCGATGAGGCGATCACCACCTTACGCAATCACGTCGGCGAAGCCCGCCTGAGTGGTGACAATGCGGTGCGCGCGGTGGAAGCGGTGAGCCGGGAATTGGATCGGCGGAGTGGCGAGCGGGATCGCCAACGCGATAAAGACCAGGACGCGCTGGAAGATGCGATCGCCGCGCTTCGTGGGGCGTTGACCGATCTGATTACCCAAACCACGGCCGCGCAGCGGGTGGCCTTGGATGCGGAGCTGGCACCGCTGCGAACCGATCTGAAAGACGTGAAGCAGTGGAAGGAGTCGCTGACGATTCAGTCGACCCTTCTGCAGAAGCTCACCAATCCCGTGGTGGCAATCATTCTTGCCATTGCCACGACCTTCATTATGCGCTGGTTGTTTCCCTAGTCATTGTCACAGTCACAATGGAGAAATCGATGCCCTGGACATGCTTTCTTCTTACCCCAACCACCACTGCGCAGCAGCGGATGCGCCGCTATAGCTTTGTCGCCGTCGGCGGGGTCTGTCCGCACACCACCGAGGGTATGGGGCATCATGCGGAGATCGCGATTGCGGATGGGCCGGTTTGCCTGATGCCCGATGGCACTCTTGATGAAGTGCCGATTGACCGGAGCGACCCCCGTTGGCAGCAGATCGCGCAGTGCGCCTGCGGCTACCGTTTTGCCCACGACGATGCATGGCAGATTCCCCAGGATCCCTACTATGTGGACCTGATCGGCAGCAAATATACCGTGCGTCCTGGGGCAGGCCCGTTCGCGGCTCCAGCTGGCGCGCTGTGGGAAGCGCCATGGAGTGGGGACGCCAGGGATCCATGGAATGGACCGGATGGCAAGAGCTATATGGTTCGCCTGCCGGATGGGACAGATTGGAATATGGATGGGCCAAGTACGAGTGGGCCGGGATGGCGGCGCACAGGCGCGGTACCGCATTTCACGGTGCAGCCCAGTATTTTGAGCCGTGGCTATCACGGATGGCTCACGGATGGAATCTTAACAGATGATTTGGAAGGGAGGACCTATGGCAGCACCTAATGCCCGCAAACCGCTCATTTGGGCGACGCCGAACAGTGCGGCCGGCGTGGTTGACGACAAACCATGGCGTGTTGAACTCGTGGCCGCAGCCACCGGTGGGTGGAATGCACGCGTGACCCTGCCGTCTGGGGAAGTAGAAGCGACGCACCACGAGACACACGAAGAAGCCGCAAAGGCGGCGGAATGGACGCTCGCACGCGCGGGCGTGGTTGAGAAACCGCTCGATCTCTTGCTGAAGCAATTAACGTAGCACCCTGCGGATGCAGGATGCGGGGAGGATGTTGTGGGGAATGCAAATGC
>LJCR01001699.1 GCA_001399705.1 Kouleothrix aurantiaca | reverse complement strand
AGGGCGTGCCGGGCGTGCGAATAATCTCAAGCGCCTGCAAAGCCACCAGCGTCTTGTCGTCCAGCCACTCGGCGTAGTCGGCGTCGGTCCAGCCCGCGCGGTTGGCGTGCACCTTCGCCAGCATCTCGTCGCGGCCGAGCGCCTTGGTGTCGGCCAGGTCGGCGCGCCAGTCGTCGTAGATCTTTTGCAGAACGTCGGGGCTGGGGTCGCGGCCTGCTGGCGGGTCTTCCAGCACCACGGCGCGCGCCAGGCTGGGGTAGCGCGCCGCCATCAGCGCGGCAGTGGCCGCGCCCATCGAGTGGCCGATCACAATCGGCTGCGCAAGGCCGAGCGCGCCAATCACGGCGGCCAGGTCGTCGGCCAGCTGGTCGTAGGTATAGCCGCTGTCGGGCTGCTCCGAGCGGCCGTGGCCGCGCGAGTCGTACAGCACCAGCTCATGCCCTGCCGGCATGCGATCCAGCACTGGCCGCCAGTAGTGCCCGCTGTCGGTCAGGCCGTGCACAAAGAGCAAGGCCGGCTCGCCGCTGCCGCTGCGCTCGTAGTGCAGCCGCACGCCGTTGATCGTCAGGTCGCCCGTGCGCCAGGATGGCATAGTGTCCTCGCTTCCATTCGCGTGTCGGCGCTATGATACCACGCCGCGTGGCACGGGCATTGCAAAGCAAGCAGGCGAGAGACAGGGAGAAGGAACTCAAGGCCGAGGCAGTCGCTTCGGCCTTGAGTGCAGCTTGATGATGAAAGGATCGTGCAATGGCGCAGAAACGCACCCAGGACTGGGAGATCTGGTACCCGCAGGCGGCAGCTACCGGGCTGCTGTTTGCGCGCGGGCGCGTCGATGCCGGCGCGGAGGTGATGCTGGTGCACGCCGCGCCAAAAGTGCTGTCGGTGGTGATTCGCGGCACCGATGGGCGCGTGCTGGCCGAGGCCACCGACCTGCGCTCAGCCAGCGATTCGCCGATCACAAAGCTGACGCGGCGCGGCGAGCGCATCACCCGCGAGGAGATCTGGCCAATCGAGAACGACCTGGGCCTGCCGGTGCTGCTGGCCGGCGGCGAGGCGGGCATTCTCAAGGAATGGTGGCATGCTGCCGACCGCAGCGAGTGGCGCTGGCAGATCGAGCTGTATAACCACCGTTAGAGGTTGGGGGCTGGGGGTTAGGGGTTGGAAAGATGAAGGACCGAGGACGAAGGACGAACGGCCAAAGATAGTGGTTGGTCTTTCGTCCTTCGTCTTTCGTCCGACGAGGTTATACTTCCGCCAGCAATGCGCGCACGGCTTGCATCCACGCTGCGGGCGCTTCGCGATGCACCGAGTGGCCCGCGCCAGCGAGCCGCACGAACTGACCCTTGCGCCACGCGCCCTGCACCTGCGCCGCGATGTCCGGCGCGACGGCCGAGCCCAGCGCTTCGTCTGCGGCGACCAGCAGCACCGGGCAGGCGATCTCGCCCACATGCTCGAACCACTGCGTGCCGGGCGTGCGGATCATCTCCAGCGTGTTCGGGCTGACCTGGAGCTTGGCGTCGGCCCAGTGGGTTAGCTCGGCATCGCTCCACGTGGGCGATTGCGCGTGCCCCCTGGCGACC
>LJCR01001698.1 GCA_001399705.1 Kouleothrix aurantiaca | reverse complement strand
GCGTCTGCCCGCGACGACGAGATCGGTCGCGGGCAGACGCTGGTTGGCCCGCACCGCGACGACCTGCTGCTCAGCATGGGCACGATCAGCGTTGGCACGTATGGATCGCGCGGGCAGCAGCGCAGCGCCACCCTCGCGCTCAAGCTGGGCGAGGCCGAACTGATGCGTAATCGCGCCGGCGACGCGCCGGTGCTGCTGCTCGACGACCTGCTTTCCGAGCTGGATGCCGAGCGGCGCAGCCACCTGCTCGCCACGCTGGCGCAGCCCGGCCAGCAGACGCTGGTGACGGCCACGGGCATGGAAGATTTCGACGCGGCGTTTCTGGAGCGCGCCAAGAAGGTGCGCGTGGAAAACGGTCGGCTGTATCCGTCGTGATTATGTGTTTACCAAACCACAGAGGCACAGAGGCACGGAGCGTTTGAGGTTGCAGGTTTGCAGGTTGCACGTTTCTGCCGACGGCCGCCTGCCCCCTGCCGACTGCCGACTGAAGAATGAACCGCAAAGCGCGCAGAGGACGCAGAGATTTTTTGAATTGGCCGAAACTGTCACCTGCCCCCTGCCGACTACCGACTGCTATGCCCTTACCACCTGACACGCTGGCCTTCGCACGTATTGCCGCGCAGATCGCGCTGCAGGGGAAGTTGCTGCGCGCCTGGGCGCTCGATGGCGGCATCTCGGCGCGAATGACTGCGCTGGAGATCGCGTTGCCAGCTGGCGAAAGCATGCGCGCCGTGGTGCGCCAGCCCGGCGCTGCGGCGCTGGCCCGCAACCCACGCGCCGCCCACGATGAGTACGCACTACTTGGTCTGCTGCAAGCCCACGGCGTCGCCGCGCCGCGCCCGCTGCTGCTCGACGACTCGGGCGCGAGCTTCCCCGACCCTTTTCTGGCGATAGAATACATCGACGGCGCGATGGATTTTGCGCTCGCCAACCCGGCCGATGCGGCGCGCCAGCTTGCCACGCAGCTTGCGTCAATCAACCAGATCAATGCTGCTGTGCCGGGGCTGGCATTCTTGCCCGCGCCGCCCGCCGAATGCGGGCCGCCCGCCAACGCCGCGCTGCCAACTGCGCACATTCGCGCCGCGCTTGTGGCTGCCCCGCCCCCGCCGGCTGCGCCCGCGCTGCTCCATGGCGACTTCTGGCCGGGCAATGTGCTCTGGCGCGGCGGGCGGCTCGCCGCCGTGATCGATTGGGAAGACGCCGCGCTGGGCGATCCGCTGCGCGATCTGGCGATCAGCCGGCTCGATCTCGCGTGGATCTATGGGCGCGATGCCATGCATGCGTTCACCGCGCACTACCAAGCGCAGGCCCCGCTCGGCGCGTCGCGCCTGGCGCGCTGGGATCTTATCGCGGCGCTGCGCCTCGCGCGTCTGGTTGGGAATGATCTCCAGGGCTGGGCGGCATTCTTCCACCCCTTTGGCCGCACCGACATCACCGCGCAGCACATTCGCGACCACTACAACTGGTTTGTCGCGCAGGCAATTGCCGGGTTGCAGCTTTGAGGGTTGCAGGTTTGCATGTTGGCACGTTTGCAGGCCCAATCCCGAAACCCCCGACCCTAAACCCCTAGGCGGTTGCAGGT
>LJCR01001697.1 GCA_001399705.1 Kouleothrix aurantiaca | reverse complement strand
GCCAGCACCGAGCCTGAGTACCTGTTGCGCTACGAAGGCATCAGCCTGTTCGTCGAGCGGGCGCGCGCGGCCAGCGCTGGCTTTGCGCTTACGGCGCGCAACGCGCCGGCAGTGGTTCAGATCTGCTCGCAGCTCGACAGCATGCCGCTGGCGATCGAGCTGGCGGCCGCGCGCGCCCGGCACATGCCGGTTGAAACCATCGCCGCGCGCCTGAACGACCGTTTCAGCCTGCTCAAGGGTGGCAGCTACCCCACGCCGCGCCAGCAGCACCTGCGCACCGCGATCGACTGGAGCCACGCGCTGCTTGGTGAAGACGAGCAAAGCTGCTTCCGGCGGCTGGCCGTGTTTGCGGGCGGCTTTACGCTTCAGGCAGCGGAAGGAATAGCCGGCACGCCAGGCAACCTCGACACCGTCGAGTTGCTGGCCCAGCTGATCGACAAATCGCTGCTGGTGGCCGAGCAGCACCCCGAAGGATTGCGCTACCGCCTGCTCGAAACTATGCGCGCCTACGCGCGCGAGCAGCTGCTCCAATCCGGCGATGCCGAGACCATACACAATCGCCACGCGGCATTTTTCCAGCGCCTGGCCGAGCAGGCCGAAACGCAATTCGTTGGCGACAGCCAGATTGCCTGGCTCGACCAGATCGCCGCCGAGCACGCCAACATGCGCGCCGCGGTCGACTGGGCTACCGAGCACGGCGGCACGCTCGCCGCGCTGCGGCTCGTCACTGCGCTGCGCTACTTCTGGCGCGTGCGCGGCTTCTATGCGGAAGGGATCGACCTGCTGGGCGAGCTGCTCGCACACCCTGGCACCGCCGGCAACACAACCGTGCGCGCCCGCGCACTCAACGCGGCCGGCTACCTGGAGTTTGTGCGCGGCCAGCAGGCCCGCGCCCGCGAGCTGCTCGAAACCGCGCTGGCAATCGGCCGCGCCCAGGCCGATCTGCCGATCAGCGCGTTTGCGCTGCGCTACCTGAGCGCGCTGGCGAATGCGCAGGGCCAGCTTGACCAAGCCCGCGCCTGCGGCGAAGAAAGCCTGGCGATCTATCGCGCGCTCGGCGCAAGCAACGACATCGCCGGCACGGCGATGTACCTGGGCGACATTGTGCTCGCGCAGGGCGACGACGACCGCGCCGAGGCGCTGTACGCCGAAAGCGTGGCGCTCCTGCGCACGCACCGCAACAGCATCGCCCTGCCCTACCCGCTGCGCCACCTGGGCTACCTGGCGCTGCGGCGCGGCCAGCCGGCCCGCGCGGCGGCTTTGTGCGAAGAAAGCCTGCGCCTGAACCTGGCGGTGAGCGATCAGCAGGGCGTGGCCGCCTGCCTGGTTGGCCTGGCCGCCGCCAGCGCGGCAAGCGGGCATGTCGAGCAGGCCGGGCGGATGCTAGGCCACGCCGAGGGTGTGCTCGGCACGCTGCAAAGCCAGCTGCTGCCGTTCGACCGCGCCCAGCACGATCAGCTGCGCGCAATGCTGGCCGAGCGGCTTGGCAGCAGCGCGCTGCTGGCAGCCGCCAGCGCCGGGCAGGCCATGGCAATCGACCAGCTGCTTGGCGAGGCCGCGCCCGCAACCGAAAGCGTTGCCG
>LJCR01001696.1 GCA_001399705.1 Kouleothrix aurantiaca | reverse complement strand
TGGCGAGTGCATCGGGCACGGCTAGCTCGGCTCGTCGGGCAGGCGCAGCGTGACGCTGACCGGGCAGTGATCCGAGCCGACGATGTCGGGATGAATGGCCGCATCCACAATGGCGTCGCGCAGATTTTCCGACACGAAAATATAATCGAGCCGCCAGCCGATATTGCGCTCGCGGGCGCCACTGCGCTGCGACCACCAGCTGTACGCGGCGGTATCGGGCCGGTGGTGGCGGAAGCTGTCGACCAGGCCGGCCGCGAAGAACTCGCCCAGCGCGGCGCGCTCTTCGGGCAGAAACCCCGAAGTTTTGGCATTTTCGCGCCAGCGCGCCAGATCGATCGGCGCATAGGCGGTATTCACGTCGCCCAGCACCACAATGCGCTCGCCGGCGGCCAGGCGCGGGCGAATAACGTCGAGAAAGTGCGCGTAAAAAGCCAGCTTGTGCGCAACACGCTCGGGGCCGCTGGAGCCGCTGGGAAAATAGATGTTGTACAGCGTGAATTGCGGGAAGGTGGTGACCAGCACGCGCCCTTCGGTGTCGAAGAGCGGGTGGCCGAGGCCGCGCGTGACGGCGAGCGGCTGCTGGCGCGAGAAGGTTGCCACGCCGCAGTAGTGCGCGACATCGCCGGCGCACCATTCGCTGTGGTAGCCATCGGGCCGGTGCAGGGCGGCGCTAAGCTTATCGGGGTGGGTTTTGGTTTCCTGCAGGGCTAGAACGTCGGCCCCGCGCTCGTGGAGCCAGGCAAGCTGGCCGCGCGCGGCGACAGCGCGCACGCCGTTGACATTCCAGGAATAAATCGTTTGTGTGTGTGGCATGGCCGTTTGCTAGTTCGCCAGCCTGCGCGGCCGGCGGCGGAGGTCGCGGCTATTATAGCCGCATCGGGCCATGCGAACAAGTGGGCGAGTTGTGCGAGGAGCTATGCGCCGACGGCCAGCTCGCGCTCGAAGTTTTCGGCAATGACGACGGGCAGGCGCACCGTCATGGTCGTGCCCTGACCGGGCGCGCTTGCCACATCGATGGTGCCGCCGTGATCCTGCACAATGCCATATGAGACCGAAAGGCCCAGGCCGGTGCCGGGCGTCTGGCTGCCACCCAGCGCGCCTTTGGTTGTCATAAAGGGTTCGAAAATCTTGTCGCGAATCTCTTCTTCGATGCCCGAGCCGGTGTCGCTGACGCTCAGCTCGATCAGATCGCGCCGCTCGCGCAGGCGAACAGTGAGTGTGCCGCCGCCGGGTTTCATCGCATCGCGGGCGTTGGTGATCAGGTTGAGCACAACCTGCGAGAGCTGGCCGAGATCGCAGACGGTGAGCGGGATTGGTTCAAGCTCGCGCACGACCTTGATATGTGATTTGGTCAGGTCGATCTCGACCAGAGTGAGCGTTTCGACCACGGCGTCGGTGATGTCGGCCATGGCGCGGTGGTGCTCCTGGCGGCGCGCGAATGTCAGCAGGCCGCGCGTGATGCTGCGGCCACGCTTGCACGCCTGTACCACCACCTCCAGCGCGCGGTCCTTTTCTTCAATGTCGCGGATCTGCCGGCCAAGCCCGGCGTAGCCAAGCATGCTGCCCAGCAGCAGCGGCGCAAC
>LJCR01001695.1 GCA_001399705.1 Kouleothrix aurantiaca | reverse complement strand
GCCCTGCAGCAAATCTCGGCTGCCGATGCACGAGCCTTTTTCCAGCACTGTGGGTACCGATTTCCTCCCAATCTTGATCAATGGTTTTGCACTTAGCTATAAGCGGGCCGCGCCGAGTGCAGACGGTCGTCCGGTGGAGGTGTTCCAAAGCTCCGCCAATAGTATTCGGTAATCAGCTTCTGGTAACGATAGCTCATCCTCAACAGATTGAGATTGTAGTTTCTCAAGCTCAGTCTCGTGCTGTTTTATCCGGCCCGCTAATTCGCGGATTTCAGTAGTCACAGATGGGTCTGCGGAACTGCCGAGTTGTGCTTCTTGTCGCTCTCTCTCCCATAGGCGACGCCGAAGCCGACGTATCATCTCTTTATGATGCTCAACGGCTTCCACAACTTCTTCGCCTGATAGTTCCATCGCAAAATACTCCTCGCTCTCGGCGTCCTCTTCTCATTCCATCACCGGAACCTCACCCAGCCGCCCGCTCCAGGTTGAGCGCCAGCAGGCGAGCCAAGATGTCGTCACTCTTCTCCAAAGTAATCCAAATCGACCTTCTTGACGATGTAGGTCTGCTCTTCGGCGACGCCAACGTTGTAGTCAATCATCAACTGGGTAAGCTGCTCGCCGTCTATCAGCACGATTTTCTTCTCGATGCGGCCCACATAGCGGTAAGCATCCTGCGTGAAGGTGGAGGTGCTAATCATCACCCCTTTGCGCGCCTTCTGTTCCTCAAGCGCACCTGCAAAGCCGCGCACCTCTGGGCCACCAACAGAACGGTCCCACCGCTTGGCTTGAATATACACATAGTCGAGGCCAAGCCGGTCTTCTTTGATGATGCCATCTATCCCGCCATCACCGCTACGGCCCACCCGTTCGCCGGCCTCCTTGCGCGAGCCGCCATAGCCCATCGCCACGAGCAGGTCCACCACCAGTTGCTCGAAGAAGATTGCCGGTCGCTTCTTAATCTGTTCCAGCAGCTCTTGGGCAAGCTCGCGGCGCAGGAGCTGATAGCTCGTTTCCAACACCTCGCGCGGCGTCTGCTCGGTCGCCTCGACGACAGCCTCGCCGTTGCTGGCGGCAGTGTCTAGCTGTGTCCCGCGCCGGAAGGTTGCCAGCTCTGGGTACTTATCCAGGTAGCGAAGGTCAATCCGTGTCGGGTTCAGGCGCAGCTCTTTCTGGCCGCGCTCAGTGATGCGGAAGCGCCCCTTGCCGGTGCCCTCCAGTAGCTTGGTTTTCCGCAGATAGGTGGCAGACCAGCCGACGCGGTTCACAAACTTGGATTGCCGGCCGCTGGGGAGTAGTTCGCGCCGGTCGGCGTCGCTCAGCTTGTACTGCTGCGCCAGGGCTTCGATAGCGTCGCTGAGTTTGTGCTCCTGGCCGTCAGCGGCAAGCTGAAGGAGTGGGAGCATCAAAGTTTGGAAGTCGGGGACGGTCATAAGCAGTTTTCTTTATTGGCTACGCCATTGTCGATGTGCGTCATCAAATTCTTGTGGCGTTGGTGGTACGAGGCCATACCAATTGAATTGATAGACCCTCTCGCGGTCGGCGTGTAGGTCTTCGAGTTTCAGACCTTCGCCGGGTAGCCCTGTCT
>LJCR01001694.1 GCA_001399705.1 Kouleothrix aurantiaca | reverse complement strand
AGCGCGACGTTCTGCACGCCCAGCCACTGCTGTGCGCCAATCAGCGGCGGCAGCAGCGCGTCGAGCACCACAGACGCCCAGTAGGCGATGCCGGCCAGCCCGCCAAGCAGCAGCAGGGACACAAGCAGCGCGGCCACCCAGGCGCGGCGGGCAATCAGCGAGGAAGTGCGGGGTCGTCGTGCCATGGTTGTGCGGGCCTCTACGATGCAAGCTGCTATGACCGGACATACGAGCGGCTACTATAGGTGTAAACGCTCGGGTTGCGGGGAAAGGTGCGCTCGAACCCGGGCTGAGAGCAAGTTGTCATGCCGCAGGCTCCACGTCAGACTACCCTTTGTGCTGGTGCCGAATGTGCCTTTTGGCACTGCCGCACACTCGCTGCTCGGGCTATACTCACCCTGTGGCGCGGCGATGTTGTGTTTCGATGCCACAAATCGCGCGCTGAGTGAGAAGGGAGAATGGGTATGACAAACGTAGCTCCGCTGCCTAATTCCGCCGAGCGTGTGCCGACTGGGCGGCTCTGGCTGCTGGCGCTCGCCGCCGCTGGAATCGCAGCCGTTGTAAATCTGCTGATCTGGCTGCTGGCGGGGATGATCAACATTCCGCTGAACGTTCAGATGGGCGGGCCAGAAGCGCCGGTGGTGCCGCTGAGCGCCGGCCCGGTGATTGTGATGAGCGTCGTGCCGGCAATCGCGGGCGCTGCGCTGTTGTGGCTGCTTGGCCGGGTGACGGCGCGGCCATTTCGCTGGTTCACAATCATTGCCGTGGTGGTGCTGCTGCTGTCGCTGGCTGGCCCGCTGCTGCTGCCGGTCGCGCTGGCGAATAAGCTGGTGCTGAGCCTGATGCACGTGGTCGCGGCGGGGGTGATCGTGGGGATTTTGCGCAAGTAGAATCGATCGTCATCGGCACAAAACGAGAGTCGGGCGGCTGTGCGCTCCCGACTCTCGTTTTTGCCCAAACGCTCACGCCCTAGCCCGCCGCAGCCGACCACTCCTCGTAGCGGGTGTTGAGCATTTCCTGCACGTCGGCGTACTGCAGCTCAAGCGCCGTCACGCGCTTGCCGTCGGACGCGACGCTGGCGGCGGTCATTTCGTCGCCCATCTTTTTCAGCTCTTCTTCGAGCATGGCGATCTCGCCTTCCAGCGCGGAAAGGCGGCGCTGGCGCTGGCGCTGCTCGCGCTCGGCATTCCGGTCGATCGGGCTAGCAATGCCATTCGCCGGGGCAGCCACCACGGGCGCGGCGGCGGGGCTTGGGGCTGGCGCGGGCGCTGCCGGGGCGGTTTTGCCATTGCTGGGCGCAGGCGCTGTTTTTCCCTTCCCGTTCTGCTCGGCTTTTGGCTCGGCGGCCGCACGCTCGCGGGCATCGCGCGCCTCGACAAACTCGCTGTAGGTGCCGGCGAAGGCTTGCACGGTGGCATCCTGCACCATCCAGATCGTGTCGGCCACCGCGTCGATGAAGTAGCGGTCGTGCGACACAAACAGGATCGAGCCGTTGTACTCGTTCAGCACCACTTCCAGCGCCTCGCGCGCGTTGATGTCGAGGTGGTTGGTTGGCTCGTCGAGCACCAGCAGGTTGCCGGCCATC
>LJCR01001693.1 GCA_001399705.1 Kouleothrix aurantiaca | reverse complement strand
CCACGAGTGCTTGTCGGTGAAGCCCCAGGTGGTGAACTCGGTGCCGCTTGGCGCGGCCAGACACACCTGCAGGATCTCGCGGTAGGCGCGGCCCTGGCGTTTGAGCGCGGCTGTGTCGGGCGGTATGGGCTGGCGCACGTCCATCTCGGAAATATGCACCAGCAAGCCCAGGTCGCTCAGGCGGCGAATGTTATCAGCAAGCTGCTTGGGGTCGGGCGGGCCAGCCAGCGTGATATGCATCTGCAAGCCCACGCCATCGATTGGCACGCCGCGCTGCTTGAGGTCGCGCAGCATGGTGTAGATCGCGTCGGACTTGGCGTTCATCTCTTCGCCGTTGTAGTCGTTATAGAACAGCTTGGCGGCGGGGTCGGCGGCGTGCGCCAGCCGAAACGCTTTTTCAATATAGTCGGGGCCGACCAGCCGCCGCCACACGCTGTCACGCGGGCGGGCGTTGTCATCAATCGCCTCGTTCACCACGTCCCACTCGGCAATGCGCCCCTTGTAGCGCCCAACCACGGCAGCAATATGCTCTTCCATGGCCTTGGTAGCATCGGCGGGCGTAAGCTTGGGGTCTTCGATGAAGGGCGGCAGCTGCTGGTGCCAGAGCAGGGTGTGGCCGTGCACGCGCATGCCGTGGTCTTCGGCGAACTTCACCAGCGCATCGGCCGGCCCCCAGTCGTAGTAGCCGGGGCTGGGGTGGATCAGGCCGAACTTCATGACGTTCTCGGGCGTGACCTGGTTGAAGCTGGCGCCCAGCACGCGCGCATACTCGGGCTCGGCGGCCAGCGCGGTCATCATCAGCAGGCTCCAGGCGATCAGGGCGGTGTGTGTGCGCATCGTGCTTTCTTTCAACAAAGCGAAAGGGTATTTGCCACGAAGACTCGAAGACTCAAAGGTTGAAAAGAAACCTTCTGACTCCTGACTTCTGACAACTGGGCGCTAGCGTGCAATATTCGCCAGCGTCGCGCCGGTCACGCCGATCAGGTCGGCCGGAGCGAGCAGGATTTCCAGCCCGCGCTGCCCGCCACTCACGCCAATGATCGGCCACAACTCGGCGGTTTCGTCCAGAAACACCGGGAAGGGCTTCTTCAGGGCCAGCGGCGTGACCGCCCCGCGCATGTAGCCGGTCAGGTCGAGCACTTCTTTCAGCGGCACCATCTCCACGCGCTTGTTGCCAGAGGCCTCGCCCAGCGCGCGCAGATCGAGCTCGGTGCCAGCCGGCAGGCATGCGATCACTGGCCCGGTGCGGTCGCCGCGCGTGATCAGGGTTTTGAACACGGTTTCGGGCGCCATGCCCAGCTTGCCGGCCGCGCGCTCGGCGCTCAGGTCGCTTTCGTCGATGGAATATTCGCGCAGCTCGTAGGCGATGCCTGCCCGATCAAGCGTGCGCACGGCGTTGGTTTTGATGTTGGGCATAGTGTTTGGGTGCGCTGCCGCGCTGCTTTATTTTCAAAACCAGACAATTGCCTTTTAGCCTGCGGCAGCAAGGTATCACCTTATTTTTTGTGCGCCGATTTTGGCGCAATGCGCCAAAATCGGCGCACCTACACGATAAGTATGGAGCAGGCTGCGCCTGCACGGTTTACTG
>LJCR01001692.1 GCA_001399705.1 Kouleothrix aurantiaca | reverse complement strand
GCAGCTTGATCCGGCTGCGCAGCCCGCTGCGGCTGCGCGGAAAGGCGCTCCTCGCGCGCCCGAAACAGCACGCGCTCCGGGCCCTCCCGGCGCATATCGCGCTCCCAGCCGAGCAAATACAAGTGGATCTCTGCGCGCGCGCGAGCGCGCAGCGCGAGCGACCACACCGGCGGCGGGGTGAGGCCGGGCCGCCACGGAAGCACGATCCCGCCGCGCCCGCCTTCCGGCACGAGCCGCACCCAGCGCCAGCCATCCCCACGGGCATGTACCCAGAGCGCCTCGACGGCCAGCTCGCGCAATGCCGGCACGCGCCAGGGCAGCCGCGGCGCGAAAGTGCCGGCCAGAACGGGCGCAGGGTCGATCGCTTCGAGCGCTTCGGTGACCACGTCGCGCAGCACAGCAAGCGCCTCGCCGCCGATCGGCGCGCTGGGGGCGCCCCAGCTCTGCCAGACGCCCTCGAAATCGTCGTCCAGCCAGGCGCGCACCAACGGCGGCGGGGGGACGTCCGGCCCATATAGCACCAGGTGCTGGCGAAACGCGGCAGCGACCATCTGGGGCAGTCCTAAATCGGGATTGGCCGCGTGCGCGGTGGGCGGCGGGCCGCTCCAGCGCCAGCTCGCCGCCAGCGCGACCAGCGCCTTGAACACCACTCTCGACATGCCGCTCAGGATCTGCTGCGCGGTCTCGGCGTGGTGGTCGTGCCACAGCCCGCGCGCCGCGCCGGCCAGACCGACCAGGAAGGCGCGGTCGTCGCGCTGCGCCAGCTCGGCGTACGCGTCCAGACGTGGCAGCGCCGTGATCAGCGCATCCAGCATCGGCAGCCAGGCGTGGCGCGACGCCTCGTCGAGCCCGGCAGTCTGGGCCAGGAAGTACGCGTTCAGGCGTATCCCGAGCAGCATCGGCTGCCGGCTGTGTCCGGCCGCGTCGACGAGCGCCTCCCACGGCGACGACGACGGCGCCCAGGCCAGCACGGTCTCGGTCACCACGACGGCGCGCCCAGGGCCGCGGTAGCGCAGGGTCTGGAGGCTGATCGCCTGCCAGCCTTTGTTTAGCCGCGCGTGCTCCAGCGTCCCGCTGGTCTGCGTCGACCACAGATACGCCCGATCGGCAGGCCGCCGCGCCCGATCGGCGGGCTGATTGACGTAGACGACGACGCGCCCGCGCGCCGATTCGGCGTAGACCACGCGGTGCGGGATCGTGTCCCGATCCGCCTCGGCAATCACCCGCGCTACCGCGCCGGGAATCACCGTCGCCGGTCCGGGCGGCGCGAGCGCGGGCAGCGCGCGCCTCACCAGCTCGGCGGGCGTGGCCTCCAGGCTTCCTTCGACCAGCATCAGCAGCGCCGGGAGGTTCCCCGCGGCGTCCGGCTCGCTATCGCTGATCGCCACGAAGCGCTCGCGCACGGCGATGGTTGCGGCTGCCGCCTGCACGCCGTTCGCGAGGTCGAGCACGCACCAGAACCCGCCCTCGGGCGCGACGTCGGGCGGCGTGACGGCGACGACCACGATCGGCGAGCGGTCGGGCGGGGCGATCAGGTGCAGCGAGGTGGCCGATTGCTCCTCCGGCGCGTCCCCAAGGCCGCCGCGGCG
>LJCR01001691.1 GCA_001399705.1 Kouleothrix aurantiaca | reverse complement strand
TGACGGACCGGGGCAAGCTCCCGGGAGACGAGCAGCGGCAGGTCGTCGAAGACGCGCACCGCGCCGCGGCGATCGACGACGGCAACGTCGGCAAGGCGCTCCGCGACGTCCTCGATGCGCAGCCTGAACTGCCCGCGGCATCTGGGACAGGTGCCCAGATCGGCGGCTTTGGCTCACTGAACGATCTCGATGGCGCGGATGAGGACGACGATCTTGCGATTACCCCGATCGCCGGTATGGGCAGCGGCAAGGGCGACAATTTCGAGCCGGACCCGTCGCTGGCGTTCCTGACCGGTTCGTCGGGCAACGCGCAGAAGCTGGTCACCGATCGGCCCGCGCCTGAGCGCGGCAAGACCCCGCCTGAGGGCCACGGCACGATGGGCGCGGACGACTTCCTCCAGTTCACCGGCGCCCTGGAGGCGGTCATCACCGTGCTGGATCGGTCCGGCGCGGTCGCGCTGAGCGAGACGCAGATCCGCGAAGCCGGCGCGCTGTGGGGCGAGATCGCGGAGCGC
Organism: Kouleothrix aurantiaca; assembly: GCA_001399705.1. Classification (GTDB taxonomy): domain Bacteria; phylum Chloroflexota; class Chloroflexia; order Chloroflexales; family Roseiflexaceae; genus Kouleothrix; species Kouleothrix aurantiaca. Next base: position 1,075 of record LJCR01001691.1, on the reverse strand, counting down.
TGCGCGGCGTTCGGGCTGACGGAGCTGGTATGAGCCGCACGGCGACGTTTGCCCTAGCCAATGCTCCGGCTGCCGTGACGGCAGCCGGAGCATCAGTGCGCCCAGGGCTGCTGGCGGCGGGGCGCGTCGCCCTCTGGCGACGGATGGAGGCCCGCTATGGCGCGTAAAACCGACAAAGAGACGGAGTTGGTTCTGGAGGGCCTGAGTGTACCGGCGCCGAAGCGCATGGTCATACCCGTCGCGTGCATCCGCCACACGCAGCGCAACCCGCGCGGGATTGACGCGGACGACGAGGAAGATCTCGAAGGTCTGGTCGCCAGCCTGGAGTCGACTCCCGAGCCGGATCTGGTCCAGGCGCCGGCGGTCCAGCAGGTGGGCCCGGACGACTACATCGTCATCTACGGCGATCGCCGCGTGCGCGCGGTCAAGCTGGCTGGCTGGGCGATGGTCTCCTGCGATGTTTACCCGCGCCTGGACCCGCTGGCGGCGCACGATCGCGGCCTGCTGGAGAACCTCCAGCGCAAAGACGTTCACCCGCTCGACGAAGCGGACGCGATCGGCATCGCCTGGCTGATGGACAACGCCCGCGCGCTGGAGCGGCACGACAATGCCGCGGCGATCCTGGCGATCGACCAGCCGCAGTCGGCGACCATCACCCAGCTCACCGCGTTGCTGATAGAGGCCGGCTGGGCGCGTTCGCGCCCGAAGGTGACCCAGATGGCGACGCTGAAGCGGCTCGGGCTGACGATGAATAAGGCCAGTCTGAAGAAGCTCATGCGGCTGCTCTCGCTCTCTGAAGAGGTCAAGGCGATCGCGCGGCAGACCGATCTGACCGCCGCGGCGCTGCGGGCTCTGGGCACCCTTGGCGAGGAGAACCAGCTCGCGCTGGTCATGGCGATCAAGGCGGACCCGAGCCTGGCAGCCAAAGTTCGCCGCATCGCGCGGAAAGTCAACGAGCGCGGCTATCCCCTGGAGCGGGCGCTGAGCGAGGCGCGCGGCCAGGTGTGGATGGGGCCGCAGAGCACGAATAGCGACGCGGACAGGGACGCGGGGAACCTGGACGACGAAGATGAGG
>LJCR01001690.1 GCA_001399705.1 Kouleothrix aurantiaca | reverse complement strand
GCCAATATACAGCGCCTGCAGCTCGTCGAGCGGCGTGTTCACCGGCGCGCGCCCGCTGTCGCTCACAAGCGTGAGCGTGGGCGCGCTGGGCGCGGCGCTGGCGTGCACCTGATCCCAGACCGGCGGCAGCACCTCGCGCGTGGCCGCATCGGTGACGCTCGTAACAAGCGCCAGCCCGCTCGGCGCGCCTGTGCTGAGCTGGCCCTGGTAGTGGCGGTTATCGAGATTCGCGCCGCATTCGGTGCAGAACAGCTCGCCCGGATCGTTGGATGTGGCGCCGCAGGCCCAACAGCGCTTCCAGGGCTGGCGATCAATCGCTTCCACCTGGTCGCCCTGCTGCGCGACGATCTCGTAACGCCCGGCGAACAGCCCATCGGGCTGGCCTAATGTTGGCGGCTGGGTCGCGTCCATGCGTGCTCCTTCATGCTGTGTATCGTGCGGCTTGCGGCTGTTTGCCGCAGCTCGCGGTGCGGTTGCTGTCTTCTCGTGAGAATACGCCGGCTTGTGCGTGAGTGTTGCAGCCAGCCAGGCGTGATCGTCGGGCGATGGGCGGGCGGGCAGCTCGGGTGCCTGAGGCAGGCGGGCGGCGCAGTGCAGGCAGAAACGTGCGTCGGCGCGGTTGGTGGTACCGCAGGATGGGCAGATGGGCATCAGGACTCTCGCGACTAGGCAAATGGCTGGCTGCCCCGGGCAAGCGGTGAACCGTGCGTACCCTGCCGAACCTCACGCCCCGCCATCCACGTTCGGGGCCGGCCGGTGCTACTGGCCGACGCGGACAATTACAACGCTGATATTGTCGCGCCCGCCGCGCTCGTTCGCCAGCGCCACCAGGCGCTCGCACGCGCGATCGGGGTTGTTTTCCTGGAGCGCAATCTGTGCAATCTCTTCGTCGCGCACATGGTTGAACAGACCATCTGAACAGAGCAAGATCACGTCCCCCGACTCAAGCTGCTCGGAAGCGTATCGACTTCGACCGACGGGTCGGTGCCGATCGAGCGGTAAAGCAGGTTGCGCTGCGGGTGGGTGCGCGCCTGTTCAGGCGTGATCTGCCCAATGTCGACGAGCCGCGCCACCAGGCTGTGATCAGATGTGAGCTGCGCGGTGGTTGCGCCATCTTTGGTCACGCCGTTCGCGTTCAGCAGGTAGGCGCGCGAATCGCCCACCGAGGCGATATGCAGCCGGTCGCCGACGATCAAGGCGATTGTGAGGGTGGTGCCCATGCCCTGGCGCTCGTCGTCGCTGCGCGATTCTTCATAGACGCGGTGGTTGGCAGCCTTGGCGGCGGCGCTGAGCAGCGCTTGCCAGGCGGCATCGTCGAGCGACGATTGCTGGCCGCCGGCGTCGTGCTGAATTTGCGCCTGCGTCACTTCGGCCGCAATTTTGCTGGCCTGCTCGCCGGCCTTTGCGCCGCCCATGCCATCGGCCACCAGGCACAAACGCGCCGCGCCGCCGCGCAGCTTGATCGTACCGGTGGAGATCGTGTCCTGGTTGTTCGCGCGCACCCGCCCCTGGTCGGTCCGTGCGGCGATCGTAAAACGCAGCGGCATGAGCGTCACCGTTGTGTATACTTGAGGCTGGTCGCCCAGCGGCG